>CACWWM010000371.1 GCA_902764565.1 uncultured Eubacteriales bacterium | reverse complement strand
CCTGAAACGCCATTTTACAGCAAATTGATGAATCGAATGAAAGGACGGTTTATCGGCCTTTCATTCGCAGCGTGTCGAAAATCCTTTTTCGACACGCTGAGCCCGGCAGAGTTTTTCTCCGCCGGGCCTTTTGCACGGGTATAAAGCAATTATTCTTCGGGCTGCTGAGGATCGTCGTCCTTGGGTTCGGGCTGTTCCGCTTCCTCGGCATTGCGCAGGATTTCTTCGGCGGCTTCTGCCGCATCCTTTGCGGCCTGTTCCGCTTCGGCGGCCTGGGCTTCAAATTCGTCCAAAGCGGCGCGCACCTGATCCCATGCTTCCTTGCCCATGCCCCGCAGGGTATCGATGATTTCCTGGGCCTGGGGCTGAGCGCTCATGGAGCTGATGGTCTGCTTCACTTTCCCGGCGGCGTCGCTTACGGCGTTTTTGGCCTGTTCATACAGCGGTTCGCCCTTCTTCGCCAGCTGCTCGATGGCGTCCTGGCCCATTTCCAGGCCCGCGGCCACCGCGCCCATACCGGCCTTGAGCACCTTTTTCAGTTCATTGCCGAATTGTTCCATCATACACACTCCCTTCGGTGATGATCGAATGTTTTTCGCGGGGGCGCGCAATGCTTTCGCCCCACGGTGCTATTATGGCACGTTTTCCGCTTTCTGTCTCAATAAAATGCCTGAATCCCGCTTTTTTCCCGTTTAATTGTCGTCGTCGGAGGTCAAATCCTCGTCCCAGAAAGCCATTTGCAGGGGCCTGGACGCCCCTTCGCCGCTGAGCAGCCGGGCAGCCTTGCCCTCGTCCAGCGCTTCCACCCGGCGCAGCTTGCGCTCGATGGTGCGGGTTTTGCGGCTGGCGTTTTCGATGGATTCCGTGGCGGCGTGCAGCTTCTTTTCCGTGGCCTCCAAAAGCCCGGCGAACTTGCCAAACTCGGTTTTCACGGCGCTGAGCAATTGCCATACCTCGCCGGAGCGTTTTTCGATGGCCAGGGTGCGGAAGCCCACCTGCAGGCTGGTGAGCAGGGCGTTCAGGGTGGTGGGCCCGGCGACCACGATCCGGTGCTTTTCCTGCAATTCTTCCGTAAGGCCCCGTACCCGCAGGGCTTCGGCGTACAGCCCTTCGATGGGCAGGAACATCACGGCGAAATCCGTGGTGTAGGGCGGCACGATGTATTTGCCCGCGATGCGCTTGGCTTCCACCCGCAGGGCGTTCTGCAGGGCGGCGGACGCGGCGGCGATCATGGCCTGATCGCCCATGTCGTAGGCGTTCAGCAGCCGTTCGTAATCCTCGATGGGGAACTTGGAATCGATGGGCAGATAAACGGTCGCCCCTTCCTCCCGTCCTGGCAGCTTCACGGCGAATTCCACCCGCTGGCTGGAATGGGGGGCCACGGCTACGTTTTCATCGTACTGGCCGGGGGTCAGAACCTGGGCAAGCAGGGTGCCCAGCTGCATTTCGCCCCACACGCCCCGGGTTTTCACGTTGGTGAGCACTTTTTTCAAATCGCCCACGCCGCTGGCCAAATTCTGCATTTCGCCCAGGCCCTTGTACACCTGCTCCAGCCGCTGGCTGACCAGGGAAAAGCTTTCGCCCAGGCGCTTATCCAGGGTGGCGTGCAGCTTTTCGTCCACCGTCTGGCGCATTTCTTCCAGCTTTTTGCCGTTTTCCTCCTGCATGCGGGTGACGGACTGGTTCAGGGTGTCCCGCATTTTTTCGATGCGCATTTCGTTCTGGTTCAGCTTTTCATCCAGCACGGCGGTGACCCGGTGCAGCCGCGCGTCCTGGCTGTCGCCGAAAGCATCCAGCCGGGCGGAAAGGTCGTTTAAACGCATGGCCTCGTCCCGGCTGCGTTCCTCCATGGCCTGCAAAAGCCTTGCGGACTGCATTTCCGAAAGGCTGGAAAACTCGTCCCGCCGAAGGGCCGTGCGGCCAAATTCCTCCAAACGCCGGTTCATGGCGTCGCTGCGCCGCCGGGCTTTGCGGTCCGCGCCGAACTGGCGGGTAAACACCAGTAAAACCAGGATCAGCAGTACCAAAGAAATCATCACAGAAAAAGCGGAGGCAAGCCCCGCGTTCTGCTGAAACCATCCAACCATGTCAGCCATGCGATTTTCCCTCCCGCCAATGCTGGTAGCACAGGCCGATATACCGGATTTCTTCCTGATTGTCGATCAGCACCTGGGCGCCCTGCTTGAGCACCCGGCCTTTGCCGTCCACCCGGGTATTCATGGTGGCCTTCTTGCCGCACCAGCACAGGCCGCCGGACACCTCCTGAATGTCCTCCGCAAGGCGCAGCAGCGCCGCCGAACCGGGGAAAAACTGGCCCAAAAAATCTGTTTTCAGGCCGTAGCAGAAGATTTCCAGATCGTCGGACATATCGGCCATTTCCTGCACCTGCTCTTCGGTCAAAAACTGGGCCTTTCCCGGATGCTGTGGCCCGCTTCCAGCACGATTTCCGCTTCCGCCTGCAAACCCACCCGGGAATAAACGATGTTCACGCCCGCCCGGGTGTCGATGGCGGGCTTCACCAGCGCCACCTTCAGCCCCAGCTGCATATAATTATACCGCTGCATCAGCAGCTGGGCCGTTTTGCTGGAACCCATGACCCCGTGGTAGAAATGGAGCATTGCTTTGTTCCTCTGTAATTTGTTCTTTGAGAAAGAGAGTTCAGAGTGCAGAGTTCAGAGTACAGATGATAGAAGCGGCAAATAACCGATTCCAAACATGTTATCCATATCAATCTGTACTCTGTACTCTGAACTCTGCGCTCTATATACCTTAAAGTTCCCGCCGTCCCTCCATGGCTTTCGCTAAGGTGACTTCGTCGGCGTATTCCAAATCGCTGCCCACGCCCAGGGGCTTGATGACCCGGGCGATATAGGCCGCCGTGGCCTCGCCCTCGATATCCGGATTGGTGGCAAGAATCACTTCCTGCACGTTCTCCGTGGACAGGCGTGCCAAAAGCTCCTTGATGCGGATGTCCTCCGGCCCCACGCCGTTCATGGGGGACAGGGTGCCGCCCAGCACGTGGTACAGGCCCCGGAAATCCCGCATGCGCTCCATGGCCGCCACGTCCCGGGCGTCCCGCACCACGCAGATCTGGCCGTTGTGCCGTTCCTCATCGGCGCAAACCGCGCAGAATTCTTCCTGGGTATAGTTGCCGCAGCGGGCGCAGAAACGAAGGGCCTTCCGCCCCTGCCACAGGGCGGCGGCCAAATCCTTTACCTGGTCCAGGGGCAGGCCGGCGATATGGTAGGCCAGCCGCTGGGCGCTTTTTTGCCCGATGCCCGGCAGCCGCGCCAATTGCAGCGCCATCCGGGCGATGGGATCGCTTGCTTCCGGCATCTTAGAACATCCCGCCCATTCCGGCAGGGGCTTCGGGCTTGATGGTCAGTTCCAGCAATTCGCGCTTGCCGGACACCTTGCAGGTGACCATGCCGCCGCCCGCGCTGGCTTCGTATACCTTTTCGTCCAGTTCTTCCTGGGCCTTGGTCATCTGTTCCTGCATTTTCTGGGCCTGGCGCATAAGCTGCTGAATATTGGGGCCGCCGCCGAAACCGGCAAACTGATTCCGTGCCATGGATCGTATCCTCCCTTAAACACAATTTCCCATATAGTATACCACGTTCCGCGCCTTTCTGTAAAGCACAGGCGAAATGCTTTTTGTATCCCCTTGACAACGGCTGGCAAAATCATTATGCTTGTGACAGCGACAATCGTTATAACCGAACGAACGGAGGTACGGTATGAAGCAGGCGGAAAATCTGGCCCGGCGCTTTGAACAGCTGAAAACCCACGTGGGCGGCAACCGGGAAAAGAAGCGTTTTGAATTTACCTTTGGCACGCCGGCGGAGGAGCAAATGGGCGTTACGCCCCCCAGCCGGGCGATCACGCGCATCCTGTCGGAAATGCATTTTGCCCTGGAAATGTCCCGTCAGCAGGGGCAGAAGTTCGATAATCCCATCGGGGACGCCCTTTCCGTGCTGGAAGACTGCATGGAAAAGGAAGGGGCCCTTACCAATTCCGCCTGTATGGCGGCGGAAGAAAAGCTGCTGCCCCTCCGGGACGCCGCCAAGGAATACGCGCTGATTTACGTTTCCCACGCGCATATCGACATGAACTGGATGTGGGGCATGCAGGAAACGGTGGCGGCGGCCCTGTCCACCTTCCGATCGGTGCTGCACATGATGAAGGAGTACCCGGAATTTACGTTCATGCAGTCCCAGGCCTCGGTATACAAGATCGTGGAGGACTTCGACCCGGAGCTCATGCCGGAAATCAAGGCCCGCATCGCCGAAGGCCGCTGGGAAGTGACGGCCAACGCATGGGTGGAAACGGACAAGAATATGCCCTCCGCCGAATCGCTGCTGCATCATGTGGAAGTGACCCGGCGATATCTTGAAAAAGTGTGGGGCATCGATACGGACAAGGTGGAGGTGGACTTTTCCCCGGACACCTTCGGCCACAGCCGTTTTATTCCCGAAATCAGCCGGTTCGCGGGCATCAAATATTATTACCATTGCCGGGGCACCCGGGAGGACGAAACGCTGTTCCGCTACCGGGGGCCGTCCGGGGCGGAAATCCTTACCTATAAAGAGCCTTACTGGTACAACAGCGGCGTGTGCCCGGACAACGGCATCGGCCTGCCCCAGCTTGCGGCAAAGTGCCAGGGCCTGAAAACGGGCCTGATCGTGTACGGCGTGGGCAACCACGGCGGCGGCCCCACCCGGCGGGACATCGAGCGGGTGATCGAAATGAAGGATTGGCCCGTGTTCCCCGCCGTGCGCTTTGGCACCCTGCATGAGTTCTTCCACATCGCGGAAGCGCTGACCGACCGCTTCCCGGTGATCGACCACGAGCTCAACCCCATTTTCCCCGGCTGCTACACGACGCAGAGCCGCATCAAAATGGCCAACCGCAGGAGCGAAACGTCCCTGTCCGATGCAGCCCAGATGTGCGCACTGGGCCATTTCGCGGCCCGGACGGAATATCCCCACGCCCGGCTGGATACCGCCTGGCAGAAGGTGCTGTTCACCCATTTCCACGATATCCTCACAGGCTCCTGCGTGCAGGAAAGCCGGGAATACGCCATGGCGCTGTACGCCGACGCCCTTTCTGCCACTCAAACGGCCTTGGGCAACGCTTTGCGGGTGATTTCTGAAAGCGTGGACAGCTCCGCGTTCGTGACCGACGAGGATATTTCCCGGAATCAGGCGGAGGGCGCCGGGGCCGGGGCCGGGGTATGGTTCGGCATCGGCCATTCCATGGGCCGCCAGTTGAGCCATTACGCCGGGGTGCCCAACCCCGAGCGCGGCGCGGGCAAAACGCGGGTGTATACCGTGTTCAACACCTCCAGCCAGGATCGGGAGGACGCGGCGGAAATCACCTTATGGGATTACACCGGCGATTTGGGCCGCCTGGAAGCGGTGGACACGCAGGGCCGTTCCCTGCCCTTGCAGCTGGCCCCCGGCATGCCCAAGCGTTACTGGGATCACTGGTACGCCAGCGTGTACGTGCGCGTCGCGGTGCCCGCCCTGGGCTACGCGGTGATCGCTGTGCGGGAAAAGGCCCTGGACCGCTATCCCGTGTACCAACTGAACGACGTGCGGATCGAAGAAGCCATGGGCCCCTGCGTGCTGGAAAACGAGTATCTCCGCGCCCGCTTTGACAGCGTGACCGGCGCGCTGGTATCGCTGGTGGATAAGGAAAG
>CACWWM010000370.1 GCA_902764565.1 uncultured Eubacteriales bacterium | reverse complement strand
GCCCTGGTGGAGAAAAAGCGCCCCGGCGAATACTGGCCCATTGAGGAAGACGGCCGGGGTACCTATCTTTTGTCCGCCTATGATTTGAACATGCTGTCCCACCTGCCGGAGCTGATCCGGGCGGGCATTGCCAGCCTGAAAATCGAGGGCCGCATGAAAACGGAATATTATGTGGCCACCGTAGTGGGCGCTTACCGCCGGGCGCTGGACGCTTTAGCGGAAAGCGAGGACGCCTACCGCGCTTTGTTGCCGGAGCTGGAGGGGGAGCTGCGCAAAGCCAGCCACCGGGACTTCAACACCGGCTTTTACTTCGGCGCGCCCCAGCCTGCCGCCGGGGCGGCGGGGTTCACCCAGGAAATGGAGTATGTGGCCCGGGTGGAGGAATGGAAAGACGGCGTTGCCGCCCTCCACGTGAAAAACCGCTTCTATGTGGGCGATACCCTGGATTTATTGCGTCCACAGGGCCCCGTGTCCTTTCCGGTGGAAAGCATTACGCTGTGCGATACCGGGGAACAGGCCGATACCGTGTCCATCGCCGGGCAGCGGGTGCTGATCCCCTCGCCGCCCGCGGCGGAAGGGGATTTCCTGCGGGGTCCCAACCGGAACCATCGGGGGTAGTTTAAGCATTTCTGGGGGAACCGCTCTTTGATGCCCAAAGAGCGGTTCCCCCAGTCCCCCTCCGAGAAAGGCGATAAATAGGAAGAAGTAAAACGCATAATGAACAAAAAATAAAATGGCGTTCTTGCATGGCGATATCCCTTGTGGTATCATAAAAGAAAACGGAAAGAGGCGTTTTCCTATGGCACAGAAGAAGGTTGGGGAACTGATCAAAGCGGCCCGCACCAAGAAGGGCCTGAGTCAGGAAAAGCTGGCCGGGATGGTGGATGGCCTGTCCGCCTCCGAGCTGAGCAAAGCGGAACGGGGCGAAAAGGATCTGACCGCCGATGAATTGAAGGGCATCGCCAAAGCCTGCGGCGTCACCCAGAAATCCCTGCTGGAAGCGGCGGGATTGGCTGCCGCCGCAAAGCCCGCCGCTGCCACGGCGAAAAAGCCCGCTGCCTCCGCCGCGAAGAAGCCCGCGGCAACCGCGAAAAAGACTTCTTCCGATCCCAGCGTGAAGCTCACCGCCGCGGAAAAGAAGTTCCTGGAGCTGTACCGTGCGGGCACTGGCGCTGCCCGGAAAGACGCCGAGGCCGTGCTCAAAGGCACCAAGAAGGTGCAGGAGGAGGAATCCGGCGCCGGTGACCTGGTGGGCAGTCTGCTGGGCGGCGCTCTGGAAGCGCTGACCGGGCTGGGGAAGAAATAAACTGACAGTACTTGAAAGGGCACTTTAAGGCTGCAGTGACAGGATAGGGGGCTTCTTCAGCCCCCTAAGCCCCTGAACCAAGGGCCTTCGGCCCCTGGACCTCAATAGGCGATTATGCTTCATTTGGGGAGAACCTGCAATTTCCGCCTGCTGCTGGGAAGATACAAAAGTTTGAGGGCTTCTGGCCCAAGGAAAGCCGGGAAAATCCCAGGGGGAAAGCTCGCTTTCCCCCTGGGGGATTATTCCCCGGCTTTCCCCGGATGCTTTGCATCCGGGCTGGCGGCTTTTTAGCCGCCGGGCCAGAAGCATAACGGCGGTCTGTTCTCTGCGTCAAGTTATTTCCGCAGGTGAAGGGTCCAGGGAGATCATCTCCCTGGTGGGGTCTGGGGTGAAACCCCAGCGTTTCCCCTGTTTCTTACTTAAAGTGTTTTAAACCCCTTTCAATTTGCAGCCCTGTTCTTTCCTTTGACAGGGCTTTTCATTCAGCGAAGGGCATGACCCTGCTGATCTGGACAGAAAGGAAAGATTGCCAATGACGGAACAGGCTTTAAAGGCCCTGCTGAATGATTTATCTTTGGAAGAAAAAGTGATGCAGCTGGTGCAGCTGCCCGGCGTGGCCTATGAAAGCGGCGCGGCGGTGACGGGCCTGCTGCATGATGCGGCCAAGTCCCGCGCCCTGCGCTTGGCGGGCAGCACCCTGGGCGTTTGGGGCGCGGAAAAGCTGAACCGCCTGCAAAAGGAATACATGGAAAACCATCCCCATCACATTCCCATGCTCATGATGCTGGACGTGATCCACGGCCATAAAACGGTGTTTCCCTGCCCCCTGGGCCAGGGCGCTTCCTTCGACCCGGAGCTGACTGAGCGTGCCGCAGCCGTTCAGGCCCGGGAAGCCGCCGCCGACGGCATCCATGTGACCTTTTCTCCCATGGCCGATTTGAGCCGGGACGCCCGCTGGGGGCGGGTGATGGAATCCACGGGGGAGGACAAGTACCTGAACGGCCTGATGGCCGCCGCCATGACCCGGGGCTATCAGGGGAAGGCCCTTGCCGACGGGGATTCCGTGGCCGCGTGCGTGAAGCACTTCGCCGCCTACGGCGCGGCGGAAGCGGGCAGGGATTACCAGAACACGGAGCTTTCCGAACACACCCTGCGGGAGCAGTATCTGCCCGCCTACCGGTGCGCGGTGGAAGCGGGGGCGCGCCTGGTCATGTCCTCCTTCAACACCTGGGACGGCGTGCCCAGCTCCGCCAGCCCCTGGCTTATGCAAACGGTGCTGCGGGAGGAAATGGGCTTTTCGGGCGTGGTGATTTCCGACTGGAACGCCGTGGGGGAATTGGTGAATCACGGCATCGCCAAAGATGAAAAAGAAGCCGCCCTGCTGGCTATGCGGGCGGGCATTGACATCGATATGTGCTCCGGCTGCTACGAAAAGCATCTGGGGGCCCTGGTGGAGGAAGGGAAAGTATCCATTGATATGCTGGACGCGGCGGTGCTGCGGGTGCTGCGGCTGAAAAACGAATTGGGCCTGTTTGAAGACCCCTTCCACGGTGCGGCCCCGGAAAAGGCCAGGGCCGTGCTGGGCGCGGCGGAGCATCGGGCCTTGGCCCGGAAAGCGGCGGCGGAATCCCTGGTGCTGCTGAAAAACGAAAAGGAAGCGCTGCCCCTGAAAGGCGGGAAAATCGCCTTCATCGGCCCCTATGCGGACGAAAAGCATCTGCAAAGCGCCTGGGCCATTTCCACGGACAGGGAAGACGGCGTCACCGTCCGGCAGGCGGCGCGGGAAGCCTTCGGCCAGGACGCCGAACTGCGCTTTGCCCCCGGCTGTCTGATGCTGGCGGACGGCACAATCACCTCCCTGGAGGTGTTCGCTCGTCCGGATGCGGAACAGGAAAACGCCCGGCTGCTTTCGGAAGCGAAGGAAGCGGCGGCCTGGGCCGATACGGTGGTGCTGTGCCTGGGCGAGCATTTCATGCAGACCGGGGAAAGCGCCAGCAGGGTGGATATCAGCCTGCCCGAACCTCAAAAGCGGCTGCTGAGCGCCCTGAAGCCTGACTGCAAGCGCCTTATAACCCTCATTTTCTGCGGGCGGCCATTGACCTTAAAGGAAGAAAGCGATTTATCCGACGCGCTCATGATCTGCTGGCTCCCCGGCACCGAGGGCGGCCGCGGGGTCGTGGATGTGCTCACTGGCCGGGAAGCGCCCTCCGGCAAGCTGCCCATGAGCTTCCCCCGGCACGTTGGGCAGGAGCCGCTGCATTACGATCAGTATATGACCGGGCGGCCCCGGCCCAAGGAGGGCATCGGCAGCTTCACGTCCCATTATCTGGACTGCCCCAACGACGCCCTGTACCCCTTCGGCTACGGTCTGACCTATACCGATTTCCGGGTATCGGAAATTCGATTGAGCAGCGAAACCCTGTCCAAAACAGGCGAGCTTGCCGCCGCCGTCACCCTGACCAATACCGGAAAATATGCCGGAACCGCCGTTTTGCAGCTCTATATCCGGGATCTGGTGGGCAGCCGGGTGCGCCCGATCAAAGAATTAAAGGGCTTCCGGCGGGTCGCGCTCCGGCCGGGAGAGGAAAAGGAAATCGTTTTTACCGTCACGGAGCCCATGCTCCGCTTCTGGACGATCGACCGCCGCATGGAAAGCGAACCGGGAGATTTTCAGCTGTGGATCGGCCTGGACAGCAGCACGGAAAACACAGCGTTTTTCACGATGACGGAGTAGAATGATAGGACACTTTAAGTTAGTGTGGAGTTTGGAGGGTGGAGGGTGGAGTTATGATTTGTCTGTCACTTTTGCATAGTAACTTGCAGGATAAACTGCGAATCACGATATATAACTCCACACTCCACTCTCCACCCTCCAAACTCGCTTAAA
>CACWWM010000369.1 GCA_902764565.1 uncultured Eubacteriales bacterium | reverse complement strand
GCCCAGGGCTTTTTGACCGCGCCCAGCGACCGGAACGCTTACCGCTTCCTGCTGGCCCGGTTCCCGGAGGAAGGGCGGCTTTCCGTGCAGCTTTTCGGCAGCGAACCGGTATATTTTGCCCGTGCGGCGGAACGGCTGGCCAGCCTGGGCCTGTTTACTTCCATTGATATCAACATGGGCTGTCCCGCCCAGAAGGTGGTGGGGGGCCAGAGCGGCAGCGCTTTAATGAAGGACCCGGAGCTGGCCTTTCGCATCGTGGAAAGCACGGTAAGAGCCTCCGCCCTGCCGGTGACGGTGAAAATGCGCTTGGGCTGGGACGAGGAACACAAAAACGCCGTGGACTTCGCCAAGGGCCTGGAACAGGCCGGAGCGGCGGGCCTGACTGTTCATGGCCGCACCCGCATGCAGCAGTACAGCGGGAAAGCGGACTGGGAAACTATCGGGGAAGTGAAGCGGGCCGTTTCCATTCCGGTGATCGCCAACGGCGATATTGTGGACGGCAAAACGGCCCTGGAAGCCCTGCGCGTCACCGGCTGCGACGGGCTGGCGGTGGGCCGGGGCGCGCTTGGCAACCCCTGGATTTTTGCGGAGATCCGCGCCTCCGTCGAAAATCGCCCCTATACGCCCCCGCCCTTTTCCCAAGTGATCGACACCGCCATGCGGCAGGCCCGGGAGATGGCGGAATGGAAGGGCGAGCGCAGCGCTTTATTGGAAATGCGCAAGCATTTTGCCTGGTACACGGCGGGCCGCCGCAATTCCGCCCAGGTGCGCACCAAGGTGAATCTGGCGAATTCTTTTGCGGAGGTGGAAGGGCTGCTGCGTTCCCTGCTGTCTGCGTAAAAAAACTGAAAATTGGAAAAACCATGTAACAAATCGCGGTTTCCGTTCGTTCTATAAAATAGGAAGCCGTTTTTTATTCCCAAACAGCAAAGAGGAGGAATACGCCGTGCTGAAAAAAATCCTGTGTATATTGGCCGCGCTGCTGCTGGCCGTTCCCGCCGTTCTGGCGGAAGAGGAAAGCCCCAGGCTGATCGAAGCCCAGGAGGGCCAAGCCGCCGCCATGCAGATCCGGTCGCTGGAAACCGATCAGGCCGTGGGTATCTTGGGGGTGGAAAGTGAGCCGGTGGAACGCCGCTGGGCGGATTTTTCCGCCGTATTCACCCGGTTCATGAAGAAGAATTGGGACGAGGACGTGACCTTTTCCGACGCCGTTTGGTCGGGCGGGCAATGGTTGCATATCTTTGACGCGGGCTCTGTGGTCATGCGGGTCTATACCACCGACGGTACGGACGACGGCCTGATCCGCCAGGCGCTGCTGACCGGCGATCAAATGGAATACGCCGGGGACGTGCAGGTGCTGACCGCGGCGGCCTATTGGGCGGCGGCGCAATACGGCGATTATGGAAAATACACCAT
Organism: uncultured Eubacteriales bacterium; assembly: GCA_902764565.1. Taxonomy (GTDB): domain Bacteria; phylum Bacillota; class Clostridia; order Christensenellales; family Aristaeellaceae; genus RUG563. The sequence goes on along the minus strand of CACWWM010000369.1, from coordinate 1,162 downwards.
GCAGATCGTGTTCATGGAGGATCACACCGGGGACTGGTTCACCCCGGAGCCGATAAACGTTTGGCTGGAAAACGGGTATCAGCTCGCTTACGGACAGAATGAAATGGGCTGCCCCTACGGTCTGATCCGCTTTTCGGAAGAATTGAAAACCCTTGGCGGCTTTGCGCCTTTCAACCCGGAGGGCATGGAAAACCTGCAAAATGAGCTGACCGTGGCGGCTTTTTTCCAGACGCTGCGCGAATGTATCACGAACGGCCCTCTGCAAGGCTTCGTTTCCGTTCCCACCCTGCCGGAAACCCGGGAAGACGTGCTGGACGGGCGGATGTATACCGTGGAATGGGACGACTGCGCCCTGCTTTTGTATACGGACGGAGAGGGAGCGCTGCTGCGCCTGGTCACCCTGTCCTGCATGAGCGGAGACACGGTGAGCGCCTGCGCGCACTTGTTCCCCCTGTACGGCGCGGTTTCGGGCTTAGGCGCGGACGCCCTTTCCCTCCTGCCCTGTCTGGTGGGCGGGCATGGAACCTGGGAGGACATGAGCGCCCTGTCGCCCTATTGCGTGGTCAACGGCGTGATGCTGCAATGCGAGCGGCAGGATATCGGCGGGCATGAAATTCCCATGGCGTATATTTGCGGGGCGAAATGAGGTGCCGTTTATGAAAAAGCTGACGTTTTGTTTCCTGCTGCTGGCCTGCCTGCTGTCCTGCGCCGTCCTGGCGGAGGAAGGGAAGCCCCTGTACGCCGTGAAGGATGAAAATGGGCTGTGGGGGTATATCGACTGCAAGGGAAACCTGATCATTCCGGGCACGTACACCTGGGCCGAGGATTTCCGGGGCAATTACGCCCTGGCGCGGCTGATCCCGGAGGGGGAACCCGTGGAAGAATACGGATACTTTGGGATCGTTGACTCGTCCGGCGAGTGGGTGCTGCCGCCTGCGTATTACGACGTTTTGTCCGTAAGCGATTCCGGAGATTGGGCGAACGGGCGGGACGCGGGCATCTATTATATCGTGGACGGCTGGAAAAGAGGCCGAAAAACAGGTTTTTTTGATATCCCCTCCGGCTTCTTTTCCGGGCTGATCTATGATGATGTGGATATTGAATGGACTGAAAACACCGACAGGGAATACATTGGCGTCACCGTGGACGGGAAATTGGGCTT
>CACWWM010000368.1 GCA_902764565.1 uncultured Eubacteriales bacterium | reverse complement strand
ATACGCTGGTCCCCCGCTTTAAAGGTCATGTAGCTGTGATACAGCTTATCCGGGCTGCTCCCAAACAGAATGTTGTAGCCCAGTGTATTCTCCTGCGATTGAACAGAAACCGTCATATCCAGGTCATTTTCACGCCTGACGGTAAAAACAGGCGCGGCAGGTTTCTCACCCTGGCCCAGCCCGAACACCCGCAGACCCGAGATGCATGGCTGTTGGCCATAGGGCACTGCCATATCGGAAAGGCGCAGGAAACGCACCCGGATGCCTTCCTCCCGGAGAATCAGGTCGTGGCTCAGATCGGTCTGCGCGTCAGACTTATCCTCAATCACAAACCAGTCTTTCCCGTCGGCGCTGCCCGTCAGCTTCCATTGGGTGGTCAAATCCTGCTCCTCAATATACCTGGCCTGGCTGGCGCCCACGATCTGTCCGGGACAGGGAATATCGATTTTATCATCCGCGAAATTGATCTGAATGGCATGCACGTCAAAATCCCGGCCAAGGTCAATTTGCAGCCATTCCGTCCGATCTGTGGTTGAAGCGCGCCACCAGGTCTGTACGTTTTCCTCGGTGGCCTTTTCCGGCTCATGCCCCTCCGTAAAGGAAGAAGCGGTTGCTTTCTTGCCGGCGCTCAGCAGCATCCAGGCGGGATCGCGCCAGGGATCGCCTTCAACGGTCATCGGCCAATCCCCGTAGCGCTGGTTGCAGAAAAGCTCGCCGTCCGCGTCGAAGCCCGCGGGCCAGATGCCTACCCGGCGTTCAAAATCGTGGTTCATACTGATGCGCATGGTCGCCGTGTGCCACCAGGCTCCCTTTTCGTCCTGCATGGTGCTGCCATGGCCTGCGCCGGGCAGGAAACCACCAGGCTTGTAGGAATAGGGATTGTTGCCTGCCAGGGTGAAGGGCCCCAGCGGGCTGGAACTCACATACACGCCGTCGGAGTAGGTATTGTACTGGGTACCGGGGCAGGCGTATTGCAGATAATACCTGCCATTCTGCTTGTCCATCCATGCCCCTTCGATATAGGGTTTTCTGGAGAACATGCCCCGGATCAGCGGCTTCACCTGCTCCGGCACCTGATCCTCTGAAATGCCCTGCCGCTTGTGGAACGCCGCGTAAGCTGCGTCGATTTCGGCTTCGGAAGCGGGCAGCTGGCTGTTATCTTCTCCCACCCGCTCATAACCGACTTCAAAGGGGTGCCCTTCCACCAGTACGCGCTTCTCGCTGATGGGCTGCATGGTTTGGGGATCCAGCTCCACGCCCCAGATGGGCGTGATGTTGGAGCAACCCCAGTAGAAATAAACCCGCCCGTCGTCGTCAATGAACAGGTTAGGGTCCCAGAAGGGAAAGCTGCCTTCGATCTTTTCATAGGGGCCGTTCAGGATATCCTTCGTGCGGTACCGGTCACAGTTTTCTTCCCGCCGGGAGGCGCAGAAATACACCCAATCGCCCATCACCCGCACATCAGGGGCGTAATCGTACAGGGGCAATTCCTTGGGCAGCCGGTGGTTCTCCCAATGGGCCAGATCATCGGATACCCATACGCCCAGCGTCATGGAAGCAAAGATATAATACCGGCCGTGGAAAAGGATCATGGAAGGGTCGGCGGCTTCCCGGCAGATCTGCATCTTTCCGTGAAGCCTGGGATCCATATTGAACTGGTAGCGATAGTTGATGTTGACAGGATTACAGAGGTAATTCATAGCTGTACGCACCTGCTTTCTCCTGATATTTTCTGCCGTCCGGCAAAATGACTTCAGCCGGAACGGGAACCGTGATATTCATCAAAATCCGGTCCTTTTCATATCGCCACCCACTTCTGATCTCGCCTATGGGAGACAACCACTTTGCCTCTGCATGGCCCAGAGAAGGATGCGGATAGGGACGGATCGTCAGCTTGCCTGCTTCCAAATGAATGCCGCACACGCCACCGAACAGCCACCCGCAGATGGCCCCATAGGAATAATGGTTCAGGGAATCATGCACAGTGCCGTCAGGTCGCACTCCATCCCAGGTTTCCCATATGGTAGTCGCACCCTGCTTTACTTCATACAGCCAGCTGGGGCATTCTTCCTGTAAAAGAAGGTTATAGGCGGTATCAACATGACCGTTCTCTGCCAGCACCTTGCACAGATCAGGGGTGGACAGAAAGCCGGTATTCAAATGATACCCGTTTTTGACCACCAGCTCGTTCAGGGCATCCGCCGCCTGCCGGTTTTCGTCCCCGTCCAGCAAGCCAAAGGCGATGGGCCGCACATATTCACATTGACGATCGGAGGTAATTTTACCGTCCTTCAGGCAGCAGAAGCGATAGGCCTTTTTCGCGTTTTCAGCAATTTTTGCGTAGTGCGAAGCATCCTCCGGTTTTCCCAGGATTTTCGCAATCTTTGCCAATATGGAAGCGGAACGATAATAATAGGCGGTGGCCACTTCCGGCGCGCCTTCCGAACGATAGAAATAGGCCGTGGCCACTTCCGGCGCGCCTTCCATGGCGTTTTTCCGCATCGCCAGCATATTGTTCACATCCGGTTCGCACCATTCGCCAAAGTGGAAGCCCTGGTCCGCCAGGTATTCTTTCCAGGGATTGTTTTCATTCTGCGGCCTTGTGTTCTCCCTTGTCCGGTTTTCGCAGAAGGCCAGCCAGCGTGTCATCATATCGTAGTTTTCTTCCAGGATGGCCTGTTTCCCGTAAGCCTGATACAGCGCCCAGGGAACCAGGATACAGGCATCACCCCACCCAGCGCTGCCCTGAAGCATCATGGAAATCTGGTTCCGCTGATCGTTGACGGGCGCGATATTCTGCACCAGGCCACTCTCCTCCTGTGCCAGCCGGCATTCACCCAGCCATTTGCGCAGTACGGGATAACAGTCCATGAGATA
>CACWWM010000367.1 GCA_902764565.1 uncultured Eubacteriales bacterium | reverse complement strand
GTCCATCCCGCCGGAAAAGTACCCGTTTGTGCTGAACCGGTATCTGCCGGAGGATATCCGGGTAACGGAAACGCGGCAGGTGGCGGACGATTTTCACGCACGGTTCATGGCGGCGGGCAAAATGTACACCTACCGCATCCATAACGCGCCCCACGCCAGCGCCATTTTGCGGAACTGCACCGCCCACGTGCCGGTGACGCTGGATATTGAAGCCATGCGCCAATGCGCCAAGGCGCTTATCGGCACCCACGATTTCGCGGCGTTCGCCGCCGCCGGGGGCCAGGCCAAAACCACCGTGCGCACCATCGACTTTTTTGATATTGCCCGGGAGGGGGAGGAAATCACCCTGCGGGTGCACGGCAACGGCTTTCTGTACAATATGGTGCGCATCATCGCGGGCACGCTGATCGACGTGGGCCACGGCAGGCTGGACGTTGGGTGCATGGCCCGGGCCATCGAAAGCAAAAACCGCCTGGATTTAGGCGTGACCGCCCCGGCCTGCGGGCTGGAGCTGACGCGGGTGGAATACGATTTTGAACGGGAGGAAGGAAGCCGTGCTTGAGGATATTTTATTGCAGCATTTCGCCCAATACCCCAAAATGGAGCCCCAGGACGCGGTGAAGCTGATCTATCAGCAGGAATACGGCCCGGAGCACATGATCCAGGATGCCGCGAAAAGCCTTGCCGCCCTGAAAATGGAAATCGCCCAGCTGCAAAGCGGCGGGGCGAAGGAGCCTTTGTATGAAAGCATCGGCAACGGGCTGTGCAGGCTGAATCTGCGCCCCTGCCGGGATCGGGGCATTCCGGCGGAGGACATCAACCGCCTGTTCGTGGAAACGGCCCAGGGCACGGAAGGAGATAAAAAGCGGTTCCGTCAGGGTATCCGCGCCCTGCAAAAGCTGGCGGAGGAGGACGAAACGCCCTTCGACGCCGTGGAACTGGATATGTTCCTGGCGCGGTATCCCGATTCCTGCCCGGCGCTGCACCACAGCGTCACCTACCGCCTGGCCTACGCTCCCGCCTACCGGATCGTAGCGCAGAAGAAGCTGAAGGCTTATCTGGCGGGACGGAGAAATATGTCGGAATAATCCAAATCGCCATGGCGGGTCAGTCCGCCATGGCGATTCCGTTCGTATAAGTTCTTATACCCCAAGGCCGTTGGCGATATTCACGATAAAATCCTGGGCGTTGGTGACGATGCCCCGGGAGGTGAGGCTGCCCCGGTCCGTCAGCTTGTTCACCATGAATTCCGAAATATCCACGCAGTAAAAATACACCTTCCGCACCGTGCCGTCGGGCAGCACGCGGTAAGAGGGCGTCATATTCCCCACGGCGATGGAGTGGAGCATGGTGGCCATACAGATGACGGTGGTGGCCTTTTTTACATAGGCGCGCATGGCGTCCTGGGCCTGATACACGTCGCCGTATACGCAGGGCATGGGGCCGTCGTCCCGGATGGAGCCTGCCAGCACGTAGGGAACGCCGTATTTTTCACAGCTGTGGATGATGCCGCTGTCAATGTGCTCTTCTTCCATAAAGCGCTGGATGGAGCCGTAAAAGCGCACCCGGTTCAGGGTGTCCAGATGGTTGTAATGGCCGTTGGGCTGGTGCTTTTGGGTGTAGATGTTCTGGCCCAGGGCCGTGCCCAAATACGCGCCCTCCAGATCGTGGGTGGCCAGGGCGTTGCCCGCCAGCACGGCATGGGCGTAGCCCCCGGCCACGATGCGGGAAAAAGCGTTGCGTGCGTCGTGGTCAAAGGAAAAGGCCGGGCCCATCACCCACAGGATGTTCCCGTGGTCATGCTCGTACCGCAGCAGATCGTACAGCTCGTCGTAATCCCTGCTGAAGGAGCTTTCCCGGGTATGGCCCTGGCGGAAGGCAAAGGTTTCCCGCGCTTCACAGGGATCGTCAAAGCCCTGGGGATAAACGAAAATGCCGTCTTCGCAGTTTTCCGTCCGGCCGCAGATCACCAGGTCGCCCCGCTTCAGATTGCGGAATTCCCGCACCTGGATTTTTTCATCCTCGAATACCGGCACGCAGTCCATGCGGCTTTCCTCGGCCAGCAGCCATTGGCCGTTGACCTTGAAGTATTCCGGGAAAATGCTCATGGCGTGGTACTGCTCCGGCGCTACGCCGTCCTTGGGGGCGGGCTCCATCCGGACGGAGGGCGCGGCAAGAAAACGTTCGGCCTGAAAATCCGGGGGCGTATAACGATCCAGAGAAAAAGCCATAACAGGTGCCTCCTTCGGTATATACTGAAAATATTGAACATCCTTCGTTCCGCGGCGTCCGGCTGATCCGTACTCCGCGCTGCAATCGGCAGCCGTTTCCGTTTATAGCACATTTGCGGTCAATATTCAAGCCGTTCATTTTCGGAATCACAGCGCTTTCTTTGTTTTCGCAAGATTTTTAAGAAAATCTTAAATTTTGGCACTTTTTTCTTTCCGGATTGCATTTGGTTTTCTTTTCTGATATAATCATTCATAAGATGGCCGGTAGGGCTGTCCACAATATCATATGGGAGGCACGATTCATGAAAAAAATCATTGCTCTCTTTCTGGCGTTGGCTCTGTGCCTGGGCAC
>CACWWM010000366.1 GCA_902764565.1 uncultured Eubacteriales bacterium | reverse complement strand
TCCGGGGTGACAGGGTGGGCCTGGGTCAGTCCGGCAGCGCATTTTTCGCACAGCAGGCCGCCGTTTTCAATATCGAACAGGCGGATTTCGCTGTCCTGCATCTCCCTGCCGCAGCGCACGCAGTGGGACAGCCGGGGCCGGTAGCCGCTGATGGCGGAAAAGTGCAGCAGGAACGCGGCGGAAATGGCCTGGGCGTCCCGGTCGGTGTATGCCAGGCGGGAAAGCGACCGGGCCAGCAGCGTGAACAGCTCCACCGCCCGTTCCCCCGGCTGGGCGGCGGCCTCCGCCACGGACAGCAGATAGGTGGCGTGCTTCAGCCGGTCGTAATCCGTGCGCAGGGGAAAGAAGCTCTCCGTCAGGCTGCAGGAGGTCACGGTCATGTGCCCCTTGCCAGCGAACAGCACATATTCCCCCAGGGCGAACCATTCGCTGGCCGAAAGCAAAGGGCTTTGGGGCCGCTTGCAGCCCCGGCACAGCGCTTCGATCCGCCCCATGGACGGGGAAAGCAAGGTCAGCATCCGGTCATGCTCCCGGTAATCCGCGTGACGCAGCACAATGGCCTGGGTGGTGATGGCGGGCATCCTTTATTCCCCCTTTCCCAGCACAGGGAACGGTTCCCTGCGTTCCGTTTTTTCAGTCATCCGTGAACCGCTCTGCATACAGCAGTTTTTTTGTTTCGGCATCCAGGGCGATGTATCCCAGGGTTTTTAAGGAAAAATCTTCTGAAAACGTGCCATGGGTTTCCCGCATGACTGTGAAATCGTAATACGGCCTCCCATACCGGGCGCTTTCCGGGTAGTAATAGATCATATAAAGGCCATGGACCGCGTCTGATCTGAGCAAAGACAATTGGACCATCATCAAAACTGCCACTTGTGAAAACGCTTCATCCGGCTGAATCATATCGGTTCCCGGCAGCGTGTAGATTCCGTTGCTCTGCGCTGCTTTTTCCTGTACGGGCAGCAAAGCAAAGGCGAACTCGTCCGACGGCGGCGCTTCCAGCCCGTTTGAGCAAACCGTACACATGGCCATGTCCCTGAATCGAGGATGACGGACTTCTGTCTCCGTCAGCGCTGTCAGGGGACGCAGATAATCCGAAATGGTGGGACATTCGGGATCAGTATGCAGGCGGCGTCCACCGCCTTTGGTATTGTAATAATATATGCGGCCTTCCTCCGCGCGCACGGGAAACGCCTGGATTGCCAATAGCAATGCCAGCACGGCCGCACAGAATCTTTTCATACCCGTTCCTCCTTTTGCTGCGAATCTTTCCATTAATAATACGCAGGGAGGCGCGTTCAGCTTCCCGTAGACCGATAAAACTTCATGGCTTTCTGAAACACGGCGTATAAAATCCAAAACGCGGCGGCCCCGGCCAGGGGGGTGACGAAAGCCGTCCAGGCGGGCCAGCCGTAGAGGGGTTTGCCCAGGATGTAGGCGGCGGGCACATGGAGGGTGAGGGCGAAGGGCGCGACCACCGTGAACAGCATCCGCAGGGGGCGGGGAAAAATGTCGATGGGATACTGGCACGCGCTGCGGCCGCCGTAGGTGAGGGCGTTGGTCAGCTCCACGGATTTCACGGAATGGATGCAAAGCACCGCTTCGATCAAAAACAGGCCCAGCACCAGCAGCGTGCCCAGCAGGATGGCTTCCGTAAGGGCCAGGGCTTTGAGCGGCGTCCATTCCACCCCGGCCATATTGCTGCCTAAGATCAGCGCCGCCGTGCCCACGGCAATGCAGGCGATGCGGCGGGGGTCGATGGCGCTGCAAAGCACCTGGGTCAGCACGCCCCGGGGCCGCAGAAGCAGGGTGTCCAGCTGCCCGGAGCGCACCATGCCGGGAAAGGCCCCGGTGACGCCCCGGCCCAGAAACTCCGTCAGGTAAAAGGTGACGGACATGATGCCGAAGAAGAAATACAGGTCGCCGGGCATCCATTGGTTCAGGGAATCGAACCGATCCACGATCAGGATCACCGCCAGCAGCTCGCCGCCCTCCATGACCAATTGGGCCAGCGTCTGCATGATGAAGGAGGCGGGGTACTGCAATTGGCTTTTCAGCAGGATGCCCATGGATTTCCAGTATAATTTGAGGGTGTCCACTTTTTTCCTCCGGGAGTTATCAGTTGGTTCGTTTAAGTAAGTGTGGAGTTTGGAGTGTGAAGAGTGGAGTTTTGATTTGCCTATCATTTTTGAATAGCGGCTTGCAGGATAAACTGCGAATCATTATAGATAACTCCACACTCCACTCTCCACACTCCAAACTGATTGAAGACGTTCCTTAAAGGACGAAGCCCCCCTGTCCTCACCCTCCCTGCAAAATCAGCCGTTTCTGGTTGCTCCGCCACAGCAGCAGGCCCAGGCCCACGATGGCGGCGGTCCAGGCGGCTTGCAGGAGCAGGGCGGCGGGGGCGGCGGACAGGGCGCGTTCCCCGGTGTACAGGCGGATGGGCGCGTCCAGCAGCTGGGCGTAGGGCAGGGCGGTGATTACCTTCTGCACCTTCTGCCAGCTTTCCGGGAACAGGGTCAGGGGCAGGATGTTGCCGCACAGAATCATCATCAGCAGGTTCAGCATGGCCTGCATGCCCCGGCTGTCCAGGGTGCGCATGGTAAAGCCCATGGTCACGTTTTCCAGGGCGCACATGCAGAGCAGGCCTAAGAACAGCCCCAGCACCGCCGCGCAGAACGCGGGCAGGGAGGCGGGAAGGCGAATGCCCCAGCCCTCCGGCAGCAGGGCGGCGAAAAGCAGCATGGGCGCGGCGCGAAGCAGGCTGCCCAGCAGCTTCTGGGCCATGACGCGGCTGTAATAGTAGCCGTACAATTGCAGGGGGCGGCACAGGTCGTAGGCGATATTGCCGGTGCGGATCTTGTCCAGCAAATCGGCGTCGCTGGCCAGCAGCATGCGGAAAAACGCCTGCTGGAGCCACACATAGGTGGTCACGGAGGACAAGGGCATGGTTTGCGGCTTGCCCGCGTACAGGGCCCGGTACAGGGCAATCAAAATCAGCCCGAAAAACATCTGGCAGATCACGCCGCCCACCACCGCGCCCCGGTACTGCAATTCCATTTTCCAGCGCATGCGGAAGGCGGACAGATACGCTTTCATCATAGGCCCATCTCCCGGTACATGGCCGCGATCAGGTGATCGATGTTTTCCGGCTGGGCGGTCAGCTCCCGGATGGAGCCGGCGCTTTGCAGCAGCGTCAGCAGCCGGGCCGTGGGCAGGGCCTGCGGCGAATAGGCGATCTTGTAATCCGCGCCTTCCCGGGAAACCTGGCAGCCGTCCGGAAGCGGCGGCAGGGCGGCGCCGCCGTCGTAGCGCAGGGTGATCACCCGCTGGGTGTCGTAGCGGGACAGCAATTCCGGCAAATCGCCGTCGTACAGCTTTTTGCCGTGGCCCAGCACCATGACCCGGCGGCACAGCGCGGCAATATCCTCCATGTCGTGGGTGGTCAGCAGGATGGTGGTGCCGTTTTT
>CACWWM010000365.1 GCA_902764565.1 uncultured Eubacteriales bacterium | reverse complement strand
CTATTACAACGAAAGCGGTCAGCCGTTGATATACGATTTGGTGGCCTCCCGCTCCATCGCCGCCCGGGAACAGCTCTTCCCCTCGCTGGATCAGCTCATCGCCGACGCGGAAAACGACCCCAACCCCTTCCCCCGCATCACCGTGGAGCTGGTGGCGCTGTATTTGGTCCTGCCCGTTCTGTCCGTGATCATCGCCATCCGCCTGCTGAAAGCCCTGTTCCGCCTCGTCCGAAAGCGCAAAAAAGTGAAAGCCTTCAAGCCCACCAGCCGGTATTACTGGTAAAAGGCATATATATGGGGGCTTCTTCAGCCCCCAAACCCCCGAACCAGGGAGGTGACCTCCCTGGACCCTCACTCATGTCGTAAATTACCGCTCCTGGGCAGGCGGCAAAGCCGCCTACGGTGCGCGAAGCGCACCTGAAAAACGAGGATATGACCAGGAAAAAGCTCGCTTTTTCCCTGGCATATGCCTCGTTTTTCTTTGCCCAGGAGCTTGCAATATTTCTTTTCCAAACAGGCGCAAACTGTTTGTTTTCGTGCGTTTGCTGTTCGCCTGACGGGGTGCAGGGGGCGAAGTCCCCTGCCGCGGGGTTTCAGGGGCCGCGGAGGCCCCTGACCTCATTTACCACAACGCCTTTTCCGCATCCCTGCCGTCAGCGAAGGGGCCGGGCAGGGCGGAAAGGCCCCGGTGATTGCCGAAATAGTCCCGATCAAACAGGATATCGGTGCCGTCGGGGTTCTCGAAGCGCTGTTCCGGCTCGAAGGCGCGGCCCAGGGTGTCGGTGGAAACCAGACCCACGCGGAAATCCTGGATGATATCGAAAATATTGGTATTCAGGCAGGGCTTGCCGTTTTTCTCGGTCAATTCCACGGTAACAGGCTGCTTTGCGTCCGCCGCGAAGCCCTGATCCTCATGCTTGCTGACGGTGGCCCCGGCCAAATAGGCGTTGCCGTGCACCCACACGGGCAGATGGCCGAAGTGGTACTGCGCCAGCGCGCCCATATCCGGCTCCCGATCCATCATGAAATGGGAAATCCACTCGTCGTAGGACGGGAAAATGTCCATGGGCGCGGTGCCCACCCGCTCGTAATCGCTGGCGGTGGGCTGGCGATCCGGGTCGGTGATGGGATAGTGCTGCACGAAAATGTTGTTGTAAATGCGGTCGTCGCCGTGGAGGATGGTCATGAACCCGGCCACTTCCGTGCGGTGGCGGATGTGGTAGGGGGTATAGCGGGGCTCCCGCTGACCGTTCACGATGCTGTCCACGCCGGAATTGACCAGGCCGAAGCCGCCCAGCATCAGGTTATGCACGCAGGCCAGGCCCTCGCTGGGCATGACCACGGACACCTTGGAAAGCAGCACGTTGTTGTCGATCAAAGTCGGCCCGTGGCCCACCTCGATGAATACGTCACAGTTGAACATGGCTCCCCGCGCCTGAGCGCATCCCTCAGGCCGCATGTTGTCGTGCATCAGGTTCTGGGAAATGCGCGCGCCCTGGGCCTGCCAGTCGCACCACACGCCCATGATGCAGTGATGAATGTGGTTGCGGCGGATGGTCACGTCGATGGCGGCGTGCAGCTTGATGCCGGCGGTTTCCGCGCCGCCCAGCTGCTGGGAATTGCAGACGTGGTGAATGTGGCAGTCCTCGATGATGGAAAACACGCCGCCCATGCGGCCCACGATGCCGGTGTGCTCGCAATGGTGCACCTCGCAGCGGCGGATGATATGGCCGCCCACTTTTTCTTTCAGCCAGCCGTGATACTGGCCCCGGCACACGGCGTCCCGCTCCATCTGGGTGGGGGATTTGACGTGCCTGGTGTAGAAGTACATATCGTTTTCCGGGTCGCGGTACTTGCCCAGGGAAATGCCGCAGCACTTGCTGTTGCTGATCTCGCAGTCCTCGATGATCCAGCCTTTGGACCAATGGGGGCCGATCATGCCGTCCTGGTACGCGGCGGGCGGGGCCCAGGTGGTGGCTGCCTTGTCGATTTTGAAGCCGCTTACGGTGATGAAGCCCACGCCGGTTTTGTCCGGCATAAAGCAATTGCGCCGCACGGTGATTTCCACCTTTTCGGCGTTGGGGTCCTTGCCCTGGAAGTTGGCGTACAGCACGGTTTCGTTTCCGTCCTGCTCGGTGTACCACAGGTACTTGGCTTCCTCCTGGTTCCAGGCGCAGGGGTCGGGCTTGCCCGCCATACATTCTTCCAAAGAAACGGTTTCATACAGCATCCGGTCGTTCAGGAACACCGCGCCGGTGTGCCGCACAGTGGGGGCGAAATACCAGTCGCCGCAGACCATGGTGGTATAGGGATTATAATGGGCGAACACGCCGTTGTCCACCCGGTTCACCCATACGGTGCCCTGATAGGGTTTCCAGCCGGTGAGCGTTTCCGCGCCGGTGATCACCGCGCCCCGGGGCTGTTCCGAACGGTACACGATGCGGTTTTCTTCCGTGCCCGCGTTTTGGGGGTTCACGTATTCCCGATAGATGCCGTTCATCGCCGGGCAGGGCGATCTTTGCCGCGTCGTTGATGCGGCGGAAGGGCGTTTCCTTGCTTCCGTTGCCCTCACGGGGCGCCAAAGCGTTCACATAGTAAATCATGGAAAGGCACTCCTTTTTCGACTGTTCTTTTTTTGGCTGAGAACCGCTGCATTGGCCGGAGGACATTTTTCTTTCAATAACGCAAGCAGCGCGTCCTTTTCATCCCCTAAACAGCGCAGCGGCAGGATGTACGCCCGAGAAGGACTGTCGTACAAGTACAGGCGGCAGGGCGTTTCCACGATGCGGATTAAATCGCCATAGGCGACCCTCCGCATGGATTTTTCCGTGGTTTGGATCATTTCCGTATCGGTGAATTCTATATCAGCCTCCGGTTCATAGGGCGGTTTGCCTTCCTTGCTGATACGCTGGATTGACCGGCGGACACTCTTTTCATACTGGCTGGGATACCGAAAAAAGGAAACCGCCGAAAAGTACGCCAAAATCATCCCGCCGATCAGCAAAACAATTTCCGACGCTCGTAACGCCAGCAAAAGCAACATGACAAACGCGGAAAGGAACAGCCCTGTCAGCCTGCCGATCAGCATGTTCTTTTTTGTATTCGGGTAATGG
>CACWWM010000364.1 GCA_902764565.1 uncultured Eubacteriales bacterium | reverse complement strand
GAACTACACCGGCGACGATAAGGGCGGCATCATCGGCCATTTCGGCCTGGGCTTCTATTCCGCCTTCATGGCCGCCGACAAAGTGACCATCGACACCCTTTCCTGGCAGGAGGGAGCCGCTCCCGTGCTGTGGGAGAGCGAGGACGGCATGGCCTTCTCCATGCGGGACGGCGGGCGCACCGAGCGCGGCACCACCATCATCCTGCACATCATGGAGGAAGAAAAGGAATTCCTGGACGGCTACCGGGTGCGCGAGGTGCTGGACCGCTACTGCGGCTACATGAGCACACCCATCTACCTGCAGGACCTGAATAAGGAAGAAACCAAGAAAGACCCCGACGAGCCCACCGGCACCGAAGCGGAAGAAAAGGCCAAGGAAGAAACGCCCATCAACGACACCCATCCCCTGTGGCTGAAAAATCCCAAGGACTGCACCGAGGAAGAATACTTCCACACCTTTGAAGACCCGCTGTTCTGGGTGCACCTGAACGTGGACTATCCCTTCAACCTGAAAGGCATCCTGTACTTCCCCCGCATCAAGAAGGATTTCGGCGGCCAGGAGGGCGAAATCAAGCTGTTCAACCGTCAGGTGTTCGTGGCCGACAACATCAAGGAGGTCATTCCCGAATTCCTGATGCTGCTCAAGGGCGTCATCGACTGCCCCGACCTGCCCCTGAACGTTTCCCGTTCCTTCCTGCAAAACGACGGGTACGTTAAAAAGCTCTCCGCCCACATCACCAAGAAGGTGGCGGACAAGCTGAACGGCCTGTTCAACACCGAGCGCAAGCAGTACGAAACCTACTGGGACGACATTCATCCCTTCGTGAAATACGGCTGCGTGCGGGACAGCAAGTTCTACGACATGGTGAAGGGCAGCCTGCTCCTGAAGACCACCAACGGCGAATATCTCACCCTGGACGAATATAAATCCCGCAACGAGGGCAAAGCTGAAAAGAAGGTGTACTACACCACCGAACAGAACCGCCAGGCGGCCGCCGTGGCCCTCTACACCGAAAAGGGCATCGACGTGGCCGTGATGGACACCCTGATCGACATGAACTTCATGAGCTTCATGGAATTCGGCGGCGGCAACGACGGCCTGCAGTTCGTCCGCGTGGACGCCGACGTGTCCGGCCTCACCGAGGAAAGTGACGAAGGCAAGGACATCGATCAGGCCGCCATGGAAAAACTGTTCCGGGACGCTTTGGGCGATCAGGAATTGACCGTTAAGATCGAAGCCCTCTCCGACCGCACCCTGCCCGTGGTCCTCACCGAGGAAGAACAGGTGCGCCGTTACAAGGAAATGAGCGCCATGTACGGTCAGGACTTCGGCTTCCCCTCCAAGTATACCCTGGTGCTCAACCGCCTGTGCCCCACCATCCGCGCCCTGGCCGCCATGGAAGAAGGCGACGTGAGCACTCTGCTGTGCAAGCAGCTCTTCGACCTGGCCCGCCTCTCCTCCCGTCCCCTGGAAGCGGAAGACCTGAAATCCTTCATCGCCCGCAGCAACGAGCTGGTGGCCCAGTTGGCCGAAAAGGCATAAAGGAACGTTGGGGGCTCTCCGCCCCCACCCCCCCCTGACCAGGGGCATGATGCCCCTGGACCCCGCTCCAGCGGAATAAGGTTGTCGCGTTGAATAAACAGCCGCCCGCTGCTGCTTAAAGAAAACGGTCAAGCTTGTTGACGTTTTGCTTCTGGCCCGGCGGCTGAAAGCCGCCAACCCGGATGCCATGCATCCGGGGAAAGCCGGGGAATAATCCCTGAGGGGAAAGCGAGCTTTCCCCTTGGGATTTTCCCGGCTTTCTGTGGGCCAGAAGCTTCAAACTTTCGTAAACCCCAGTGCGGCAGGCGGAAGTTGTCCGCTTGTCCCATTCAAGTTTCTTCGCCTGCTGGTGTCCAGAGGGGGAACCCCTCTGGCGCAGGGTCTGGGGCCGCGGAGGCCCCAGGGCAGCCCTTACTGTCAAATTCAAATTTGCAATTCATGCGTAAGCCCTGCCCTGACAAAGAATATTGATTGACAAATCCCGTATCTCTGCTACAATAAAGCTCCATCGAATATTTTGAAGGGAAGAAACAGCAATGAGCGAATGCACCCATGACTGCTCCTCCTGCGGGGCCAGCTGCCCCAGCCGGGACAAGCAAAGCCTGATCGAGAAGCCCCACGCGGGCACGAACATCAAAAAGGTCATTGCCGTCATGAGCGGCAAGGGCGGCGTAGGCAAGTCCATGGTAACGGCGCTGCTGGCCGTGCTGGCCCAGCGGGCGGGTTACAAGACCGCCATCCTGGACGCCGACGTGACCGGCCCCTCCATTCCCAAGGCCTTCGGTATCAAGGAACCGGCCATGGGCAACGAGGAAGGCATCATCCCCGCCGAAAGCCGCACGGGCATCAAGCTGATGAGCGTGAACCTGCTGCTGGAAGAAGAAACCGCCCCCGTGGTATGGCGCGGCCCCGTCATCGCGGGCACCGTGAAACAGTTCTGGACGGACGTGCTGTGGGGCGACATCGACGTGATGTTCATTGACATGCCTCCGGGAACCGGCGACGTGCCGCTGACCGTGTTCCAGTCCGTGCCGGTGGACGGCGCGGTGGTGGTATCCACGCCCCAGGCGCTGGTTGGCATGATCGTGGAAAAGGCCATGAACATGGCGAACATGATGAACATTCCCGTGAAGGGCCTGGTGGAAAACATGAGCTACGCCCTGTGCCCCGACTGCGGCAAGCATGTGGCCGTGTTCGGCGAAAGCCACGCCGACGAGATCGCGGCGCGCTTCGGCACCCAGGTGCTGGGCAAGCTGCCCATCAACCAGAAGCTGGCCGCCGCCTGCGACGCCGGGCTGATCGAGCTGTTCGAGGGCGACTGGCTGAACGAGGCCATCACCAAAATCCTTGCGTAAGCACAATTTTTTTCGCCGTCCGGGCGCTCTGGACGGCGTTTTTTATTGCAGGAAACGGGCTTTTTTGGTATAATGTTACCGTTCATTCCGTTCGATATTCTCTATTCGGCCAGCGGCAAACGCACCGTGCTGGTGGCGGACGATGAAATCATCAACCGCGAGATCCTGGGCGTGATCTTAGGCAGCGAATATGATCTGCTTTTCGCCCAGGATGGCCAGGCCGCTTTTGATTTGCTGCAGGAAAACAGGGATACCCTGTCCCTGGTGCTGCTGGACCTGAACATGCCCCGCATGACCGGGCAGGAATTGCTGCGCCGAAAAAAAGCCGATCCCCTGCTGCAATCCATCCCGGTGATCGTGCTCACCACGGATCAGGAGGCGGAGGTGGAAAGCCTGCGCCTGGGAGCCATCGATTTTATCCCCAAGCCCTATCCCAAGCCCGATGTGATCCTGGCCCGGGTGCAGCGCACCATCGAGCTGTCCGAGGACCGGCACCTGATCCGCGCCACGGAGTACGATCATCTTACCGGCCTGTACAACCGGGAATACTTTTACAGCTACGCCGAGCAGATCGACCTTCACCACAAGGGCACGGACATGGACGCCATGGTGATCGACGTGAATCACTTCCACCTGATCAACGAGCGCTGCGGCAAAGCCTGGGGCGACGGGCTGCTTCAGCGCATCGCCGCCCGGCTGCGGGCCGCGGTCAGGGCCCAGGGCGGCATCGTGTGCCGCCGGGGGGCGGATACTTTCCTGGTTTACTGCCCCCATCGGGAGGATTATGAAGCCGTTTTGGCCGCCGCCTCCCGGGGTCTCACCGGGGCGGAGGACGCCGCCGCGTTCCGGGTGCGGCTGCGGATGGGCGTCTATTCCCGGGTGGATAAGGCCCTGGAAATGGAGCGCCGCTTCGACCGGGCCAAGCTGGCCGCCGATACCGTCCGCAATAACTATTCCCGCAGCATCGCCATGTACGACGACGCGCTGCACCAGTCCGAACTGTACGCCGCCCAGCTGACGGACGATTTTTACGAGGCCATCGCGCAGAACCAGTTCCTGGTGTACTATCAGCCCAAGTTTGACGTGCGGGGGGATACGCCCCTGCTTTCCAGCGCGGAAGCCCTGGTGCGGTGGCAGCATCCCAAATTGGGCCTCATCAGCCCCGGCAAGTTCATTCCCCTGTTCGAGGAAAACGGCATGATCAGCGCCCTGAACCATTATGTGTGGCGGGCCGCCGCCGCCCAGATCAGGGATTGGAAAGAGCGCTTCGGCATCGTGGTGCCCGTTTCGGTGAACGTGTCCCGCACGGATACGCTGAACGACCAATTGCCGGATATCATCAGCGGCATCGTGGAGGAATTCGGCGTTGCTCCCGGCGATTACATGCTGGAAATCACGGAAAGCGCCTATACCGATGATTCCGACCACATCATCGCCACCGTGAAGGCGCTCCGTGCCCGGGGCTTCCGCATCGAAATGGACGATTTCGGCACGGGGTATTCTTCCCTGGCCATGCTGTCCAAGCTGCCCCTGGACGTGATCAAGCTGGATATGACCTTTGTGCGCAACGCCTACGGGGAAACCCGGGATGTGCGGATGCTGGAACTGATCTTAGGGATTGCCGGACACCTGGGCGTGCCGGTGGTGGCAGAGGGCGTGGAAACCGCCGAGCAGGCCGAGGGCCTGAAAGCCCTGGGGTGCGAGATCATTCAGGGCTTCTACTTCTCCCGGCCCCTGCCCCCCGATCAGTTCGATCGGCTGATTGCGGAGCGTGTGCGGGTTCATTCCGAAGCGCCCTCCGTGTTCGGCAAAAAAAGCGCCCCCGCGCCCTTTTTCTAAGGTTACCATTCAGCTATTGCTGAATGGTACGAATGAAATCGGAATATGAATTCCGATTTCATTCGAGGCATCAATTTCTTGTAAAATGGCATTTTCGGAGTTTCCCGCACGCCCTGCGCCGCTTTGCGGCTTGCGCGCGCTATCTGGATCTTTTGGAGTTGACGCAT
>CACWWM010000363.1 GCA_902764565.1 uncultured Eubacteriales bacterium | reverse complement strand
TGTCGAAGGTGACGGAGGGCACGTAATTGCACACGCGCCAGAAAGCGTTTTCTTCGTCCATCAGGTAGGTTTTCCGGTCGTCCGTATGGTGGAAATGCAGGTTCACCCGGTCCGGCTGCTTTCCACGGATGTATTCGGTCACCTTGTCGATATTCTCCATCAGCTGGATGGGATTGCGGAAGGCGTAGGTGTTCACCCGCTGCATCAGATAGGGCTTGATCTGGGCCATGCCCGTGCCGTCGTCCCGGATGTAGTTCACCTTGTAGGTGTGGTTCACGTTGCCGCTTTTCAGCTCCTCCATGGACTGAAATGTGCCCTGAAAGCGAAAATGAGGCAGGATCCGCAGTATTTCGTCCTGTTTCATGGCATTTTCCTCATTCGCGGTAGCCGTGGGGGTTGAGCTGCTGCCAGTGCCAGGCGTCGCGGCACATATCCTCCAGCGTCCGGGTGGCGTGCCAGCCCAGGAGCCGGGCGGCCTTGGAGGCGTCGGCATAGCTTTCGGGCAGATCGCCGGGGCGGCGGGGGGCGTCCTGCTTGTTCAGGGTCAGGTTGTTGACCTTCTCAAAGGCATGCACCACCTGATATACGCTGTATCCCTCGCCGGTGCCCAGGTTGATGATCTCGGTGCCCCGGTGGTTCATGGCGTATTCCAGGGCCTTCACGTGGCCCTCCGCCAGATCCATCACGTGGATATAATCCCGCACGCAGGTGCCGTCGGGGGTGGGATAATCGTTGCCGAACATGCACAGCTTTTCCCGCACGCCCGCCGCCGTCTGGCAGATGAAGGGCATCAGGTTGTTGGGAATGCCGCTGGGATCCTCGCCGATGAGGCCGCTTTCATGAGCGCCCACGGGATTGAAATAGCGCAGCAGCACCACTGTCCATTCAGGATCGGACACCACCAGGTCGGTCAATATCTGCTCGATCATGGATTTGGTCCAGCCGTAGGGATTGGTGCAGGTGCCCCGGGGCATTTCTTCGGTATAGGGCGGCTGGTTTTCCTCGCCGTACACCGTGGCGGAGCTGGAGAACACGATGCGCTTGATGCTGTGGGCGCTCATGCACTGGCACAGGGTGATGGCGGAATTGAGGTTGTTCTGATAGTAATTCAGCGGGATGCGCACCGATTCGCCCACGGCCTTGTAGCCCGCGAAGTGCACCGCCGCGCCGATTTTTTCGTTATCCAGCACGCGGTTCACGGTGTCCGCGTCGCAGCAGTCGCCCTCGTATACCGTCACCTTTTTGCCGGTGATCTTTTCCACCCTGCGCAGGGCCTCGGGGCTGCTGTTGTAATAGTTATCCAGCACCACCACGTCGTGACCCGCGTTCAGCAGGGCTACGCAGGTATGCGAACCGATAAAACCGGCGCCGCCGGTCAGTAAAAAACGCATGAAAATCCCTCCTTGTATATGGTATTTTTAGTATATCTTTTCTGTTTGTCAAAGTCAATTGAATTTTGCCCGCGGTCTTGCTATAATAGGGCGAAAGGAGGGAGCCGCCATGAGCCTGTTTCACCGAAAAAGCCAGGCCGAACGCTTTGAAGAAATGGCCCGGGAGCATGAGCGCATGCTGTATCTTTTGTGCCTGCGCATGACGGGCCACCCCCAGGACGCCCAGGATTGCGCCCAGGAGGCGCTGCTGCGGGCCTATCGGGCTTTCGATACGTTCCGCGGCCAGTCCAGCGCCAAAACCTGGCTGTACCGCATCGCCTATAACGCCTGCCTGGATTTTCTGCGCAAGCGAAGGGACACGGCCTCCCTGGATCAACTGCGGGAGGCGGGCTTCGATCCCGCGGACAGCCGCGTGCCTCAGCCTGGGGACAGACTGGAGCGGCAGGAGCTCCGCCAACAGATCGAATATGCCCTGACATTGCTTTCCGAGGATCAGCGGGCGGTGATCGTCCTGCGGGATTTTCAGCAGCTGCCCTATGAGGAGATCGCCGCCATCCTGGAGGTCGGCGAGGGCACGGTCAAAAGCCGTCTCAGCCGCGCCCGGGAAAAAATGAAAAATATTTTATTGCAGATGGAACAAAACGATTTTTCCTGCGTCCAAGCAGGTGAAGGGAGGCAAAGATGATGGATCACGAAAAATTCGCTTTGCTTCTCGATACCCCGGAGGCGGATTGGACGCCGGAAGAAAAGCGCGCGATGGAAGAGCATGCAGCCTCGTGCGCCGATTGCGCCATGCTGCTGGCCATGCGCCGCGAAATGCGGGCCATGGACGCAGAGGAGCAAATGCCGCCGTCCTTCGCGTCCTCCTGGCGGGATGAGCTACAAAAGGAGGAGCATAAAATGAACGGAAAGATCCTGCAATTTCCCTGGAAACGCACCCTGGCGGGCGTGGCTGCCGCCGCGGTGGTGCTGGTGGGCGCCACGGCCACCTTCCTCAATAACCGCAACGGGACTCCGTCCTCGGTTTCTTATAAACAATCTTCGGATTATGCCGTTGTGGAGGATGGCTATGACGGCGGCTACTATGCCCAGCGCGCCGCGGGCATGGGCATGAACGCCGCCTACACCACCGCCGAAACGATGGAATACGGAATGAATCGTCTTTGCGCTTTTCCGCGATTTTATGAAGCCCTGCGGGAACTGACGGCCCGGCTGGGCGGGCGGATCGAAAGCCTGAGCACGTCGGGCGACGGTACGGCCAATTCGCTGCGCCGTGCCACCTTCACCCTGCGCATTCCCTCGGATCGGCTGGATGAATTCATCAGCGGAGCCCGGAACGTGGGCAGCGTATCCTCCTATTCCGAAAACAGCCAGGACGTCAGCGACAGCTATTATGATATCCAGACCCGCCTGGAAACCCAAAAGACCAAGCTGCAGCGCCTCACCGAGCTCATGGCCAAGGCGGAGGACGTCAGCGATCTGATCGAACTGGAGGACGCCATCAGCGATACCCAGTATTGGATCGATTCTTATACCGGCCAGCTGAAGGGCTATGACAGCCGGGTCAGCGATTCCACCGTTTATGTGAAGCTGCAGGAGCTGAGCACCGCCGAGCCTGTGGAGGTGCGGGGACAGACCCTGGGCGAGCGCATCGAAAGCGCCCTGACGGAGTCCTTTGAGCTGGTGGGCGAATTCCTGCAGGCCCTGGTGGTGTTCCTGGTGGCGGCCCTGCCCTGGGCGGCGGGCGCGGCGGTGATCCTCCTGGTGATCCGCGCCCTGGTGCGGCATCATAAAAAGGTGAAGAAAGCCAAGGCGGAGCAGCAATAAAACAGCAGCCGACGAGAAATCATCCCGTCGGCTGTTTTTTGTTTCTGTACAGGAAAATGGCCATTGATCCGATGCACAGCGCCAGACTGAGCGCCTGGGATACCCGCACCGGCCCCCACATCAGGCTGTCGGCCCGCAGGCCTTCGATGAACGCGCGCCCCAAGCCGTACCAGGCCAGGTAGCAGAAGAAAACGTTGCCTTCCCGCCTGGCCCTTTTTCTATACAGCCACAGCAGGATGAACCCCAGCAGGTTCCAGCAGGATTCATAGAAGAAGGTGGCCAGATGCCAGCCTCCGTCCGCGTACACCGCGAAGGGGAAAAACTGCCAGGCGGGATCGGTCACAGGGGAACCGTAGGCCTCGCCGTTGAAGAAGTTGCCCCAGCGTCCGATGGCCTGGCCCAATATCACCACCGGGGCGGCGACGTCCAGCAGGGTCAGCAGCTTNNNCCGCCGATCACCCCGCCGTAGATGGCCAGGCCCCCCTGCCAGAAATACAGGGCGCGGAGGGGATCGTCCCGATAAAGCTCCCACCGGAAGATCACATAATAGATCCGCGCCCCGATGACCGCCAGGGGCACCGCCCACAGGGCCATATCCAGCCCCGTATCCTGGGGCAATCCCCGCCGCCGCGCCTCCCGCTGGCACAGGAACACCGCCAGCAGGATGGCGCAGGCGATCAGCAAGCCGTAAATGGAAATGACGCCAAACAGTTTATTGCTCATGAAAGCCATTATTTGCCGTCTGTACCCGCCTTATGCACGGTTTGCAGCCAGTCGCGGATGGGCAGATGCTGAGGACAGGCCTTTTCGCACAGGCCGCACTGGACG
>CACWWM010000362.1 GCA_902764565.1 uncultured Eubacteriales bacterium | reverse complement strand
GGATTGCACGTCTTCAGAAGAAAGGGGAAAGGATAAATGTCTTTCAGCCATAAAACCCTCCTGAACTGATAAAAGAGTAAAAGTCTTTTGAAGGAAGGGGGTGCAGGGGGAAGGACGAACCTCGGACGGCCGCCAGTGGCGGAAATACCGTCCGAGGTAAGATCAGCCGAAACAAGCAATGTCCGCATGAAGCGGACTTGCGCCGATTGAGGCTGCGGATTGCTTTTCTTCAGAAAAGTTTCCTTCCCCCGCAAAAAACTAAATTTCCCCCTCCGCGTGGCGGGCGGCATGGCAGCAGATGTTCACGGCCACGGGCATGCCGGCGATGTGGGTGGGGGCGTAATCGATGTTGACGGCCAGGGCGGTGGTGGTGCCGCCGATGCCGGCGGGGCCGATGCCCAGGCGGTTGATGGCGTCCAGGGCGTCCTGCTCCAGCTTGGCGTAGCGGGGGTCGGGGTTATGGCTGCCTACGGGGCGGGCGGTCATGCGCTTGGCCATGAGGGCGGCGGTTTCAAAGGAGCCGCCCACGCCCACGCCGATGATCATGGGCGGGCAGGGATTGGGGCCCGCTTTCCGGGCGGTGTCGATGATAAAGTCCCGGATGCCCGATTCGCCTTCGGCAGGGGTGCACATTTTCACGGCGCTCATGTTTTCGCTGCCGAAGCCCTTGGCGATGGCCAAAATATGCACCCTGTCCCCCGGCACGATGCGCAGATGCAGCACGGCGGGGGTGTTGTCACCGGTGTTTTTGCGGTCGAAGACCGGGTCGTTCACAATGGACTTGCGCAAATACCCGTCCCGGTAGGCGCGGCGCACGCCGTCCTGCACCGCGGCTTCAAAATCACCGCCGGTAAAGTGGACTTCCTGGCCCGCGTCGATGAACAGAATAGCCATGCCGGTGTCCTGGCAGATGGCGACGCTTTCCTCCCGGGCGATTTTGTAATTTTCGCAGAGCTGGCACAGCACGGACTGCCCGATGGGGGATTTTTCCGCCGTCTGGGCCTGCCGAACGGCGCTTTCAATGTCCGCCCCGATCTGATAATTGGCGGTCAAATACAGCGCCCGCACGGTGTCGGAAAGGGTTTGCACAGGGATTTCACGCATAAAACTGTTCCTTTCTTTGCTGTAATGCACAGAAGAGAGAGTTGAGAATGAAGCGTTGAGAGTTGAGATTGATTATCGTTGACGCTTTCCGGCATCCAAATGAACAGACTATATCATCTCAACTCTCCACTCTCAACTCCCAACTCTTTTATCTCATTCAACGATGACCGGTTTCTCCCGATAGGTTTCCCCTCTGGGCAGGCCCGCGCCGATGGCCCAGAGCTCGTCCGCCCGGATGTCCAGGGCGGCGGCCGCTTCCCGGGCGGGGCGGGTAAGGAGGGGGAAGCCGCTTCTCTGCATGCGCCGGAGCAGGGGCCGGGCGCTTTCCCGGAAGCCCAGCACCCGGGCATGATCGGGCAGTTCGGGCAGGTCGGCCCGCTTCACGCCCATCACGCCGTGACACAGGGCGCGGCTGATGCGGCCATAGGTATAGCGCCGGGTCTTGAGGTTGGCGATGAGCGCTTCCCGGCTGACGGCGGTTTCCGCCGCTTTGACGATACGCTGTTCCAGCCCTTCGGCAACGCCGGGCCACTGGGCGATTTCATCCGGCGCGGCGTTCAGCAGGGTATAGCGCAGGATGCCGTCCAGCCCGTCCGGGGGACAAATGCCCGCCGCAACGCCCCGCCGCAGAACGGGCATAACGGCTTCCGGTACGGCGCTTTCAACCCCCGCCCAGTCCCCCCGCAGGATGGCTCCGCGCACGGCGGAGGCGGAGGGCCAGGCTTCCAGCTCGGCGGCGTGATAATCCTGCTCCCGCAGCACGGGCGCGGGCACGATCCTGCTGTTCAGCCGCAAAAGGGCCCGCAGATAGGAAAGGGCCAGGGCGGTGTTGGGCGCGTCCAGCGTTTTATCGCCGATGCCCAGCCGCCGGGCCACGGCCTGCCCCTGGGCGGCGGCGTAGGAAAAGCCCCGGTTCAGCCCGGCCTGAACGGCTTCGTTCAGCTTTTCGTCCGGCTGTTCCAGCAGGGCGGCGGCGCTTTGCAGCAGGGAAAGATCGCTCGTTTCACAGCCGAAGCTCAAATGCGTGACGCACCCCAGGGCGTTCAGGATATGCACCCCGCCCAGGGCGAAGTATTCCGCCTCCCGCACGGAAAAGGCGTAGGGCAATTGCAGCACGATATCCGCCCCGCAGCGCAGGGCCATTTCCGCCCGGACATGCGCGGGCAGCAGGGCGGGCAGGCCCCGCTGGGTGAACGCGCCGCTCATGACGCACACGATATGATCCGCCCCGGTCTTTTCCCGGGCCAAACGCACATGCCGCTCGTGCCCTTTGTGGAACGGATCGTATTCCGCGATCACGCCGCATACGTTCATGCCGCCGCCTCCTTCCCCGCTTTATCCTTACCAATTATAATCCAACGGCCGCATTCCCGCAAGTGCAGGCGCCAGGGAGGTTACGGCTTACGCATGAATGAGAAATTGGAATTTGACGGGGGGAACCCGGCGGGGCTTTGCCCCGCACCCCACCAGGGAGGTGACCTCCCTGGACTCTCAATAGCGGATTCTTCTTGACTTTGTGAGCAAGCATTTTCCCGCTGCCGCTTTGAATA
>CACWWM010000361.1 GCA_902764565.1 uncultured Eubacteriales bacterium | reverse complement strand
GCGGAAAGGCCGGGGAAACCCTGCTGGCGCAGGGCTTCGTACACCACGATGGCTACGGAATTGGCCAAATTCAGGCTCCGTGCGTCCGCCCGCATGGGAATGCGCACGCACCGGTCGTACACCCTTTGCAGCAGGGATTCCGGCAGGCCCTTGGTTTCGCAGCCGAAGACCAGGAAATCGTCGGGGCCGTAGGCCGCTTCCGTGTAGGCCCGGGGGGCCTTGGTGCTGGCAAAATGATAATTCGCGCCGGGATACTTTTCCATGAGCGCCTCAAAGCTCGGCATCACCTGGATATCCACCATGGAAAAGTAATCCAGCCCCGCCCGCTTCATGTACTTATCCGCCAGCTGAAAGCCCAGGGGCTCGATCAGGATCAGGCCCGTGCGGGTAGCGGCGCAGGTGCGGGCGATGTTGCCGGTGTTCTGCGGAATCTCCGGCGCATATAAAACGACGTGCATAGCGGCAATTGTTCCTTATTCTTCGTATTTTTTCCAGGTTTTTTCGATGGCTTCCATCAGGCCCAGCAATTGCAGGTCCCGAAGCCGGTCGGCGATCACGTCCTCCAGGCCGGGGATTTCCCGAAGGTCTTCCTCCCAGATGGCCCGGTCGCTGAGGGCCGCGTAGGCCAGGGATTCCGGCGGCATATCGCAGCTCAGGCGGGAGAAGGAGAACAAAATCTCTTCATCCTCGCTGAAATAGGCGGTTTCCCCGTTTTTCAGGTAGGTATAGCGTCCCTGATCGTCCTGCCGCGCCCCGGAAAACAGCATAATCAGCAGGGCAAGGCTCATGCACAGGCAGGGTGGCAGTTCCCCTTCCCGGTCTTCAAAGGTTTTCAGCACCGGCAGGGCCTGATCCCGCCAGGCGCGCACGGCGTTGGGCAGGAGCAGCGCCAGGGGCTGCACGATGGCGGGGTTTTCCATTTCCCCGCAGATTTCCATGGCCAGGGGGTTCAGGGTTTCCCGGCCCAGGCCCATGCAGGGCAGGATTTCTTTCAGCAGCGCGTGGCCCAGGAAAGGCCGCAGGACAGGGTCCCGCATGCAGTCCTTCACCGTATCCAGCCCCGCCATCACGCCGGCGGGCAGGATCAGCGAATACAGGCACCCCTGAATCCGCTCCCGCGCGTTTTTCTTCTCCGTCCTTTCCACGGCCCTCACCCTTTCCTTCCAGCTCACGCATATTTTACCAAAGAAACGGCATCATGTAAAGAAAAAGCAAACGAAAGAACCGCCCGGCATAATCCGGACGGTTCTCCAAGTGACGGATCAATACTTCCGCTTGCGAGCGGCTTCCGCCTTCTTCTTGCGCTTTACGCTGGGCTTTTCATAATGTTCGCGCTTACGAACCTCGGCCAGCACGCCAGCGCGGGCACACTGACGCTTGAAGCGCTTCAGAGCGCTTTCCAGCGATTCGTTCTTGTTGACATGAACCTCAGACACTTGTTTTCCCTCCCTTCGCTCATCTCGCCTGAAACAACACCGTATGTACTTACGGTGCGACGCCGTTGGAGCGGCGGATGGCGACCGTGCCTGTATTATACCGCGTTCGGGCGGGAGTGTCAACAGCTTTTCGGGGCGTAAAAATGTTTTTACACTTTCACCGACGATCAGGAGCCTTTCTTCCCAATCAGGCCATTTGATCCGCCATCTGCCGTCCGCCCAAAATATGGAAGTGCAGATGGGGCACGCTCTGGCAGGCGTCGGGCCCGCAGTTGCTGACCACCCGGAACCCCTTTTCCAGGCCCTCCTGGGCCGCGATTTTGCCGATGGCGGTGATTACCGCGCACAGGGCCTCGGGAGAAAGCTTATCCGCTTCCGCGATGCTGGCAACGTGATCCTTGGGCACCACCAGAATATGGGTGGGCGCCTGGGGATTGATGTCCCGGAAAGCGTAGCAGTATGCGTCTTCATAGACTTTTGCGGAGGGAATGTCCCCCGCGATGATTTTGCAGAACAGGCAGTTTTCCATGGTGTTCTCCTCCTATTTTTCCAAACGTTTCCAATACGCTTCATCCAGGAAGATGGGATTGGTCCAGGCCATGCGGCCCTGGGCGTCCACGACTTCGGCGCGGATATAATTGGTGTTTTTCACGGGCACGGTCTGGTGGCCCATGATGCCGGGGCCCTTCCGTTCCACATAGGGCACGCGGAAATGCCGGAAACGGATGGTTTCCACCGGGGAGCAGAGAACGACCGCCTTATCGTCCTCCAAATAGAAATCGTAGATTTCCGGGCCGCAGGAAGCGTAAAACGCGCCGCGCCGCAGGGCGTCCAGGATGGAGGACGGGTTCTTTTCCGCCCGCACCCGGATATAGCCCAGGCCGTTTTGGTAAGGGTGATGGCCGTCGTCCGTGGCCGTGCCGAACACCTTCCGGCCCCCGCACAGCAGTTCGTCCCAGTAAGCCCCGTGGGTATCCAGCCCGTTTTCCACCGCACAGCCGGAATTCCAGATCTCCATGAGCCCGATTTCCGGCAGGGCCAGGATTTCCTGAGCCGTATTGCCGCTCCATTCCGGATGGCAGAACATGGGCAGGTTATTGGCTTCCTGGATGGTGCGCAGCATGGGCAGCACCGCCGCCGCGTCCGCCGCCTTCACGCTGTCAAAGCGCTGATCCTGGGCAAAGCCGTTGCCCTTTTCCCGTTCGGGGCCCAGGGACACCAGATGCAC
>CACWWM010000360.1 GCA_902764565.1 uncultured Eubacteriales bacterium | reverse complement strand
TCGCCGTTCACATACAGATGGCCGCCGGTGATCTGCACGGTATCGCCGGGCAGGGCCACCAGGCGCTTGACGAACAGGGTGTAGGTATCCAGGCTCAGGGCGGCGCTGATGTTGATCTGGTTCGCGCCCCGCTCGTTCACGCGGCCGGGATAGCGGCAGATGACGATGTCGTTGCGCTGAGGATCGCCCAGCAGATAGTCCCATTTGGTGGCCAGCACGATTTCGCCGTCCTTGAGGGTGTTGGTCATGCTGGTGCCGTCCACCCGGATGGGTTCCGCCACGAAAGCCCGCACGGCGATGGCAATGAGCACCGCGGCTAAGATCGTCCACACCCAGCTCCAGATTTTCAGGGCCAGGGGCTTGTTCTTTTCCTTTTCCTTCTGCTTTTCTTTCTTTTCCTTGTGCCGCTCCCAAAAGGTGGCGGGCTTATTCTCCGTCTGCATGGTCAGGTTCCTGCTCCTCTCTTTCGGCCTCGGGCGCGGCGGTGCGCTGAATCAGCCTCTTCCGGCGTTTGAAAAACACCGCCCGATCCAGCATCACGATCCGCCCGCAGCCCTGGCATTTGATCTTAATATCGGCTCCCGTCCGGATGACCACCCAGGTATCGCCGCCGCAGGGGTGAGGCTTCCGGGTCTGGATCACGTCGCCCAGAAATACGTCGTTGTCCACGCGGCTTCCCTCCTTGATGATCGATGGGTCTATTATATACGCATTTTTACAATTATTCAATGACAATTCTTTTCAGAATGCGCAAGTTTACAATATCGTCATAAAAAAAGACGGAAAGCAATTGTTCCGTCGTCCTTTAAAGGGCACTTAAGGCAGAGTGGAGAGTGGAGAGTTGAGAGTTGAGATGATATCATGTTAATCACAAGAGAATCCAGCTTTGATTGACTGTATTCATCTCAACTCTCCACTCCCAACTCTCAACTCTTTTGCTGGCTTAAAGCGTTCTTGAACGTTCAGTCCCCCAAACCGATAAACGCTTTCACCTTTTCGCTGTCGAAAACCTCCTGAGGCGTGCCGTCGGCCACGATCACGCCATCCTCCATAAACACCACCCGGTCGGCCACCTCCCGGGCAAAGTTCATTTCGTGGGTGACCACCACCATGGTGCGCTTTTCCTTGGCCAGGCTGCGGATCACGCCCAGCACCTCCTGGGTGAGCAGGGGGTCCAGGGCGCTGGTGGGTTCGTCAAAGCACAGCAGCTCCGGGTCCATGGCCAAAGCCCGGGCGATGGCCACCCGCTGCTGCTGGCCGCCGGAAAGCTGGCAGGGGTAGGCCGCCGCCTTGTCTTCCAGGCCCACCTTTTTGAGCAGCTGGCGGGCGTACTTTTCCGCGTCCTCCTTTTTCCGTTTCAGCACGCAGCATTGGGCTTCGGTCAGGTTTTTCAGCACGCTCATATGGGGGAACAGGTTGAAATTCTGAAACACATAGCCCATTTTCAGGCAAATGCTCCGCTGCTCCTTGACGGGGGCGTACACGCCGTCCTTCACCAACGCCTGATCGTCCACCAGAACGGTGCCGCCGTCGGCTTTTTCCAGGTTGTTCACGCAGCGCATCAGGGTGCTTTTGCCCGAGCCGCTGCGGCCGATGATGGCCACCACCTCGCCCTTGCGCACCTCCAGGGAGATGCCCTTCAGCACGTCCAGGCTGCCAAATTTCTTTTCCAGGCCGATCACCTTCAGCATGGCTTCTCCCTCCTTTTACTGATAATAGTTCAGCCGCTTTTCCAGCCGTCCCAGCAGCACGGTGGTAATGCCGTTAAAGATCAGATAATATACGCCGGTAAAGAACAGGGGCCAAATGGCGCCGGAAATGCCCTGGCTGCCCTTTAAGAAGCTCTGCCCCGCCCAAATGATCTCCTGCAAAGCGATGATGCGGGAAAGGGAGGTATCCTTCACCAGGGTAATAATTTCATTGGACATGGGCGGCACGATGGCCTTAATGACCTGCAGCAGCTTGATCCGGAAAAAAATCTGGGTTTTGGTCATGCCCAGCACCTGCCCGGCTTCCTCCTGGCCCACGGGAATGCCCTGGATGCCGCCCCGGTAGATTTCGGAAAAATAGCAGGCGTAATTGATGATGAAAGCCACGGCAGCCGCCGTGAAGCGCCCCGCTTCTCCCCCGCCCCAAATGGGATTATTCAGCACCAGGCCGGGGAAATAATAGATGATCAGCAGCTGGATCATCAACGGCGAGCCGCGAACGATCCATACGATGACGCGGGTAAAGGCGCTCAAAGGCTTAAAGCGGGACATGGAGCCGAAGGCTATCACCAGCCCCAGGGGCACCGCGCCCAACAGCGTGACAAAAAACAGCCGCAGCGTCTGCACAAAGCCCACGTTCAGCGAATTGACCACGATGGGCAGCTGTTGCAGGATGGTTTCCATCTTTCGTTTCTCCTGTCGCGTAATCGTTCAGGCGATTCATAAACACGTTAAGTCAGCAAAAGAGTTGAGAGTTGGGAGTGGAGAGTTGAGATGAATATAGTCAATCATAGCAGGATTCTCTTGTGATGAACATGATATCATCTCAACTCTCAACTCTTAACTCTCCACTCTGCCTTTAAGTGTCCCTGAACATCCTTTCAATGAAACAGATTCCTAAAACGACAGACAGCCGGGGCCTGATCCGCAATCCGTGCCCCGGCTGCCTGTGATCATATTGAGATTATTGGGGAAT
>CACWWM010000359.1:3042-6338 GCA_902764565.1 uncultured Eubacteriales bacterium | reverse complement strand
GGGGGCGGTGGGCTCGGCGGACAGCGGCTGTTCGGCCAGCGCGCCGACGCACAGGGCCAGGGACAGCGCCAGGGACAGAATGACAATCATCTTTTTCATGGGTTCTCAGCTCCTTTTTCTGTTTTGTCCGGAAAGATATATCTTTTTCCCTTGGGACAGGAACATCATGCCACAGGAGACTTAAAGAAACCTAAAAAAACCTTCTCCGGTGAACTGCGTATGGCTCACGCAAGAATAAGAAATTAGGATTTGACGGGGAGAAACCTGCGGGGCCTTGCCCCGCGCCCCACCAGGGAGGTGACCTCCCTGGACTCTCAATAGCGGATTCTTCTTGACTTTGTGAGCAAGCATTTTCCCGCTGCCGCTTTGAAAAATGCCAAACATGCTGCCGTTTGCTTCTGGCCCGGCGGCTGAAAGCCGCCAACCCGGATGCATTGCATCCGGGGAAAGCCGAGGAAAAATCCTTTAGGGGAAAGCTCGCTTTCCCCCAGGCTTTCTATGGGCCAGAAGCCTTCATGCTTTCGTAAACCCCAGCGCGGCAGGCGGTGCTTGTTCGGAATACCCGCACAAGTTATTTCGCCAAGTGAGGATCCAGGGGCGTCACGCCCCTGGTCGGGGGCTCGGGGGCGGAGAGCCCCCGATACTCCTCTTCAGCAAATCCAAATTTCTCATTCATGCGAGAGCCGTTTTGCTTCCTCCGTCAGGGTTGACAATCGGCAAAAATGGGCATATACTGAAAACAGCAAAACACATGGGAGGTGACAGTCAATGGGCGACGGCGAGAGATGCACTGCGAGCGAAGGCGTGCCGCGATCGTGGACGGCGCGCTCGTTGGCGCGTCATTCATAATTCGGTTCGTCCCCCTCTTGCATCGCTGAACGTCGTAACAGCGGGAAAGGCAGAGCACAAAGAGGGCTTTTTTGCGTGCGTGCCTTTTCCCCATGATCTGCGGGTTCAAGGTTCAAAAGAAAAGGGGAGGTGAATCCCATGGAATGGGAATCCATTCAGAAACGCCTGAACGACCTGCTGGAAAAGGGCCGCCACGGCGAGCTTCGCGGGGCCATGATGATGCTCAACGAAGTGGACATTGCCCAATACATGGAAGGGCTGGATAAGGAAAAGCTGCTGCTGGTGTTCCGCATCCTGCCCAAGGATATTTCGGCGGACGTGTTCAGCTACATGTCCGACGAGCAAAAGCAGACGCTGATCGAATCCATCGGCGATCAGGAAATCCGCGCCCTGATCGACGATATGTTCCTGGACGACGCGGTGGACTTTCTGGAGGAAATGCCCTCCAGCGTGGTGCGCCGCGTATTGCAGACCACGGACACGGAAAAGCGCAACCTGATCAACCAGTTCCTGCGCTATCCCGAAAATTCCGCCGGTTCCCTGATGACCATCGAATACCTGGAGTTTTTCAGTGACGTGACGGTTCGGGGGGCCATGGACATTATCCGGCGCGAGGGTCTGGACAAGGAAACCATTTACACCCTGTACATCGTGGACAGCACCCATCACCTGATCGGCACGCTGGCGCTGCGGAAAATGATCCTTGCCAGCGAAGAAACGGTGCTTTCCGACATCATGGACCGCAATCCGGTGTGCGTGCACACCCTGGACGACCAGGAAAAGGTCGCCGAGGTGGTGCGGCATTACGACTTGATGGCCATTCCCGTGGTGGATAAGGAAGACCGTTTGGTGGGTATCATCACGGCGGACGACATCATGGACGTCATCGAAGAAGAGACCACGGAAGACTTTGAAAAGATGGCCGCTTTGACGCCGTCCGACGACGAATACCTGAAAACGTCCCCCTTCAAGCTGGCGCTGAACCGTATTCCCTGGCTGCTGGTCATGGCCATCATCGCCATTTTCACCGGCCTCATTATCACCCAGTACGAGGACGTATTGCAGGCCACCGGCAGCGTGGGCATTATCCTTACCTCCTGCATCCCCATGCTGATGGATACGGGCGGCAACTGCGGCGCCCAGAGCTCTACCCTGATCATCCGCGGTCTTTCCTTGGGCCAGATCACCCTGAAGGATTTCTTTAAGGCCCTGTGGAAGGAATTCCGGGTGGCGATCATCGTTGGCGCGGTGCTGTTCGTGTTCACGCTGTTCCGGGTGAAGTTCATCAATCCCCTGTTCATGACCGACGGCGACGGCATCACCTGGTCCGTGGCGTTCGTGGTGGCGGCGGCCCTGTTCGGCACCATCATGCTGGCCAAAGCCCTGGGCTGCGCCATGCCTATGCTGGCTAAGCGCCTGAAGCTGGACCCCGCCCTTATGGCCAGCCCCATGATTACCACCGTGGTGGATATGAGCTCCCTGTTCATTTACTTCTCCATTGCAAAGGCTGTGCTGAAAATCTAAAAGCGTGCTTTAAACCCAGGGGGCTTCTTCAGCCCCCTGCCCCCTGAACCAAAGGCCTTCGGCCTCTGGACACCAATAGGCGAATTTGCGTGATTGGAGAACCCGGACAACTTCCGCCTGTTGCTGAGGATACGAAGAACAGAGGCTTCTGGCCCATAGAAAGCCAGGAAAATCCCCAGGGGAAAGCAAGCTGCATCCGGGTTGGCCGCTTTCGCTCCGCAGCCTCAATCGTCGCAAGTCCGCTTCATGCGGACATTGCTCGTTTCGGCTGATTTCACCTTCGGCAGAGCATCCGCCACTGGCGGCTGCCGAAGGTTCATCCGGGCCAGAAGCACAAGATTGCCAAGCAAGCAGCAGCGGGAAATAGTTTGTTCAATACACGAAGAAAATTCCGCAGGAGAAGGGTCCAGGGAAATCATTTCCCTGGTGGGGTCTGGGGTGAAACCCCAGCGGTCTCCTGCTGACTCTACGATGGAGCAGTTGTCATGAAAGAAGGCTTCACCAATTTTTTGTCCTCCATGCTGCCCCGCATGATGGAGCTGCCGGGGGAAATCAGCGTTTACGGCAAGGATCTGACAACCGATGAAAAATGGGCGTATCAGGCGGAAATTCCCCTGGTGGCGGCCAGCGTGATCAAGCTGCCCATTTTGGTGGAAGCGTTCCGGCAGGCCCGGGACGGCCAGCTTGCCATGGACGAAGTTTTTTCCATCCGTCCGGAGCAGAAAATGCCCTCCTGCGGGGCGCTGACCTACCTGCACGACGGGCTCACCGTCACCCTGCGGGATTTGTGCGCGCTGATGATCATTGTCAGCGACAACACCGCCACCAACATCCTGATCCAGCGCCTGGGCATGGACAATATCAACGCCGGGATGCGTAAGCTGGGCCTTGAAAAATCCACCCTGCGCCGCCTGCTGTTCGAT
>CACWWM010000359.1:0-2991 GCA_902764565.1 uncultured Eubacteriales bacterium | reverse complement strand
GTGTCCCCCGAGGCCGACGCCGAAATGCTGGGCATCCTGAAGGATCAGCGGCTCAACGGCAAAATGCCCTTTTTCCTGCACGGGCTGAAAATCGCCCACAAAACCGGCGAGGACGACGGCATCACCCACGACGTGGGCATCGTGTACGCCGACCATCCGCTGATTTTGTGCTTCGCTTCCAACCATACCGACGTGCCCGCCTTCGAGCGCTTCATTCAGGACGCGGCGCGGGACTTTGTCGGGTGGGTGTGAAGTAAGTACGGGATGTCCTGGGGCCTCCGCGGCCCCAGACCCCGCGGCAGGGGATGATCCCCTGCACCTTCTCATGCGGATATTGCCTGACAAGGAAAGAAAGCAACCTCCCGCTGTCAGGTGGAGAAAAATAGTCCGGCAAGACGGCTTTGTACTTCTGGCCCGGCCGCTGAAAGCGGCCAACCCGGATGCTTTGCATCCGGGGAAAGCCGGTGAATAATCCCTTAGGGGAAAGCAAGCTTTCCCTCTAAGGATTTTCCCGGCTTTCTTGGGCCAGAAGCGCCCTATCTTTCGTATCTCCCAGCGACTGGCGAAGATTGCGCGTTTTACCCATGCAAGTATCTTCGCCAAGTGTGGGTCCAGGGCGGTCACCGCCCTGGTGGGGTGCGGGGCAAAGCCCCGCAGGGTTCTCCCCGCTAAATCCCAATTTGTAAATAGCAATGGTGTGATGTTATGATCCTTTTTGTCTGTACGGGCAATACCTGCCGCAGTCCCATGGCCAGCGCCCTGGCCCGGGCCGCAGGGGTGGACGCGCAATCCGCCGGGCTGCAC
Organism: uncultured Eubacteriales bacterium; assembly: GCA_902764565.1. Lineage (GTDB taxonomy): Bacteria > Bacillota > Clostridia > Christensenellales > Aristaeellaceae > RUG563. Next base: position 2,187 of record CACWWM010000359.1, on the reverse strand, counting down.
GCCTTTCCCGGCGCGCCCGCCTCGCCCCAGGCCATCCGCGCCGCCAGGCTGTACGGGGCCGACCTGACCGGCCATCGGGCGCGGATGCTGGACGAAGCCATGCTCCGGGACGCGGAAGCGGTATGGGTGATGACCGAGGCCCACGAAGCCCTGCTGAACATGATGTTCCCGCAATATTCCCGCAAGGTCAATGTCCTTTGGCCGCCTATCCCCGATCCCTTCGGCGGCGACGACCGGACGTATGAAAGGTGCGCGAAGAGCCTGCTGGAAGCCATGCAAAGGGCGGAGATACTGCCGTCTGCGGGGAAATACCGCTGTTTATAGGAAACCTTGGGGGCTTCTTCAGCCCCCATACCCCCGAACCAGGGAGGTGACCTCCCTGGACCCTCACTCAAGTCGTAGGTCATCGCTCCTGGGCGGGCGGCAAAGCCGCCCTTTGGTGCGCGAAGCGCACCTGAAAAACGAGGATATGACCAGGAAAAAGCTCGCTTTTTCCTTGGCATATACCTCGTTTTTCTTTGCCCAGGAGCTTACTGTATAGTCTTTCCCAAGCTGGCGCATATTGCTTATTTTTTTGCGTTTGTTATTCGCCGGGTGAGGTGCAGGGGATGCATCCCCTGCCGCGGGGTTTTAGGGGCCGCGGAGGCACCTGAGATCTCGTCTTCTTAGTCCTCCCGGGCTTCCTGCTCCTTCTGGATTTCGGGGAAAGCGGAATACATGGGCTCCAGGTCGGGCTGGTCTTTTGTGATCTTGCGGGCAGCGTAGTTCTTGGTGATCTTGACCACCAGGCCGCTCAGGCACACCACGCCGATGAGGTTGGGGATGGCCATAAGGCCGTTGAAGGTATCGCTGAGGTCGATGGCCAGGGACACGTTGATGGTAGCGCTGACCACCACCATGGCGATGAAGATGATCTTATAGGCCAGGGTGGATTTGGTGCCGAACAGGTATTCCCAGGACTTGGTGCCGTAGTAGCTCCAGCCCAGGATGGTGGTGAAGGCGAACAGGCACACGGCCACGGACAGGAACACGCCGCCGAAGGTGCCGAAGCTCTTGGTGAAGGCTTCGGTGGCCAGGCCCAGCTTGGTCGCGCCGGAGAGGGACGCGCCGGTTTCCAGATCCACCACGCCGGTGGTGAGGATCACCAGGGCGGTGCAGGTGCACACGATGATGGTATCGGCAAACACCTCGAAGATGCCCCACAGGCCCTGCACCACGGGTTCCTTCACGTTGGAAGCGGAGTGGACCATGACGGAGGAGCCCAGGCCCGCTTCGTTGCTGAACACGCCGCGCTTGAAGCCCCAGGTCATGGCGTTGGCGATGATGGCGCCGCCCACGCCGCCGGCGGCGGATTTCAAGTTGAACGCGCCCGCGAAGATGGCGCCGAAAGCGGCGGGCACCTTGGCGATGTTCATGAAAATGATGATCAGGGAGCCGATGACGAAGAACACGGCCATGAAGGGCACGATGCGCTCGTTGGTGGTGGCGATGCGCTTGAGGCCGCCCAGGATTACCAGGGACAGCAGCACGATCACCACCAGACCGGTGATCAGGTTCACGGTGGCGGGTTCGGCGGAAACCAGGGTGTTGATGCTCTCTGTGATGGAGGCCACCTGGCCCATGTTGCCGATGCCGAAGGAAGCGAAAATGGCGAAGAAGGAGAACAGGACGGCCAGCACCTTGCCGATCAGCTTGCCGTACTTCATCTTGCCCACGCCGTCCTTCAGGTAATACATCGCGCCGCCGCTCCATTCGCCTTTTTCGTTCCGGCGGCGGAAGAAAATGCACGTTTTCGGAATAGTTGGTCATCATGCCCACGATGGCGGCGATCCACATCCAGAACACCGCGCCGGGGCCGCCCATGGTGATGGCGTAGGCCACGCCCGCGATGTTGCCCGTGCCGATGGTGGCGGACAGGGCGGTGCACAGGGACTGGAACTGGGAAATGGAATGCTTATCCTGGCTCCTGGTGATGCTCTTGTTGGTGAACAGGCCGCCGATGGTGTTTTTCCACATGTGGCCGAAGCGGCGGAACTGGAAGAACTTTGTAAGCAGCGTCATCAGCACGCCGGTGCCGATCAGCAGGATCAGGGCCGGAACGCCCCACACCACGCCGTTCACCGCGTCGTTGACGGATGCGATTTTTGCTGCCAGGTTGTCCATGTTGTGTAACCTCCCCATAAAAAT
>CACWWM010000358.1 GCA_902764565.1 uncultured Eubacteriales bacterium | reverse complement strand
CCGGAAGGCGGCATGTGGGTGGAGGCCGACACCAATCTGACCTCCGGCGAAAGCCTGATCCGCCAGTTCCTCCACGGCAAAAAGTTCTTCAGGGACGAATTCGGGGTGGACAACAAGATTTTGTGGCTGCCCGACGTGTTCGGCTATTCCGGCGCGCTGCCCCAGATCATGAAAATCTGCGGCATCGAATATTTCATGACCACCAAGCTGGCCTGGAACCAGTTCAATAAAATGCCCTACGACACCTTCATGTGGCGGGGCATCGACGGCACCGAAATCCTGTCCCACCTGATCACCACCCTGGGCGTGGGCCAGCCCGTCAGCAATTTCTTTACCACCTACAACGGCATGCTGCATCCCGACGCCATCATGGGCGGTTGGGAACGCTACCAGCAGAAGGACATCAACAACGATATCCTGATCTCCTACGGCTACGGCGACGGCGGCGGCGGCCCCAGCCGGGATATGCTGGAAACCTCCCGCCGCATGGAAAAGGGCGTTACCGGCATTCCCAAGGTGCGCCAGGCTTTCGCCCGCACGTTCTTTGACGAGCTGAAAGCGCGCGTAAAGGATAACAAGCGCCTGCCCACCTGGGAAGGGGAGCTGTACTTCGAGTATCATCGGGGCACCCTTACCTCCATCGGCCAGAACAAGCGGGGCAACCGCAAGGCGGAAATCGCCCTGATGGACCTGGAAACCATCGCCGCTTTGACCGGGGATCTGAAAGCGTACCCCGCCGAGGCCCTGGACAGCCTGTGGAAAACCGTGCTCATCAACCAGTTCCACGATATCCTGCCCGGCTCCTCCATCCGGGAGGTATACGAGGTCTGCAAGCTGGAATACGCCCAGGTGCAGGCCGAAATCGCCAAGCTGGAAAAGGAGCGCCTGGCGCTGCTGGCCCCCGCCTCCGAAAACGTGACCGTGGTGAACACCAAGGGCTTCTCCGCCGACGAAATCGTGAACTTGGGCGCGGTGGACGCCGCCTCCCTGGTGGACGGGGAAGGCCGGGTGTGGCCCGTGCAGCAGACGGCAGACGGCGCGGTGGCGTATCTGGAAAGCCTGCCCGCCAAGGGATATAGGACCTACGCGGTTTCCAACGAGCCCGCCGGGGAAAGCAATCCCTTCGTCATTCGGGACAGCGGCATCGAAACGCCCTTCTTCTCTGTGGACTTCGACAGCCAGGGCATGATCTCCCGGCTCTACGACAAGGAAGAAGAACGGGACGCCCTGGTGCCCGGACAGCGCGGCAACCTCATGCGCATGTATGAGGACAAGCCCATGTACTTCGATGATTGGGATATTGATATTTTCTATTCCGAAAAGGGCTGGGACGCGGACGACGTGCGCCGCATGGAATGGGTCGAAAAGGGCCCCGTGCGCGCCACCCTCCTGATCGAACGGGAAATCAGCGGCTGCGCCATCAAACAGCACATCCATTTCTACGCCGACACCCGCCGCATCGACTTTGAAACCGTGCTGGACTGGCACGTGCACCAGCACATCCTGAAAGTCTACTTCCCCACCGCCGTGCACTCCGACGAAGCCACCTTCGATATCCAGTTCGGCAACGTGAAGCGCAAAATCCACACCAACACCAGCTGGGATTGGGCGCGCTTTGAAAGCTGCGGCCAGAAGTGGGCGGATATTTCCGAGGGCCATTACGGCGTCAGCCTCTTGAACGACTGCAAATACGGCCATTCCGCCAAGGACGGCGTGCTGTGCCTGACCCTGGTGAAAAGCGGCATCGAGCCCAACCCGGAATGCGACCAGGGCGAGCACCGCTTCACCTATTCCCTCTATCCCCACGCCGGGGACTGGCGCTGCGGCACCATTCCGGAAGCCTACTGCCTGAACCAGCCCGCCCACGTCCTGCGCGGCGGCCAGGCCGGCAATTGCTTCTCCCTGGCCGATACCGCCGACCAGAACGTGATGCTGGAAACCATCAAGCGCGCCGAGGACGGCGACGGCTGGATCGCCCGCATCTACGAAACCGACAACGCCCGCACCAAGTCCGCCCTCTACTGGAACCGCCCCGTGGCATCCGTGGAGGAATGCAACGGCCTGTCCCTTCAACACCCTGGAAAACGGCGGCGCGGAAATTCCTTTCGTTATTAAGCCCTACGAGATCAAGTCTTTCCGCATCCGCGAGAAGTAAGAGGGGAATCATTCCCCTGGTGGGGTGTGGGGCAAAGCCCCGCAAGGAGCAAACAATGAACGAATCGTCTTTGCAGGAACTGTTAAACGCGGGCAAGCGCCCCATTTTGGTGGAGTTTGACCCGCCCCGGCAGACAGCGCCCACGGCGTTTCTGCCGGGCGCCAGGGAGCTGGTGGAAGCGGGGGCCGACGTAATCACCATTGCGGACTGTCCGGTGGGGCGGGCCAACATCGACGCCTGCATGCTGGCCGCGAAGATGAAGCGGGAATACGGCATTCAGGTATTGCCCCACATGGCGTGCCGGGACAGGAACCTGAACGCCATCAAGGCCCTGCTGCTGGGGCTGGACATGGAGGACATCCGCAGCGTGCTGCTGGTGACGGGCGATCCCGTGGCCCAGGAGGATCGGGAAAACACCCGGGGTGTGTTCCAGTTCAATTCCCGCACCCTGGCCCGCACCCTGCGGGATTTGACGGCTGCGGGGGCGCTGCCGCCCTTCTTCCTGTGCGGCGGGCTGAACATCAACGCCCGGAATTTCGAGGCGGAGCTTGCCCGCGCCAAACAGAAGGAGGAATGCGGCGTCAGCGCCTTCCTCACGCAGCCCATTTCCAGCCGTCAGGCCAAGGAAAACATGAAAAAGGCCCGGGAAGCGCTGCACGGGGCTATCTTAGGCGGCCTGTTTCCCATCGTCAGCCACAAAAACGCCCTGTTTCTCCAGCAGAACGTGAACGGCATGCGCATCGACGATGAAATCGTGAGCGCCTACGAAGGGCTGGATCGGGCGGAGGGCGAAGCCCTGGCCCGCGCCCTGTGCCGGGAAACGGCACGGGATATCGCGCCTTTTGTGGACGGCTACTATATTATGACGCCCTTTCAGCGGGTGGAGCTGGTGAAAAACGTGATCCGGGATATCCGGACGGAGGAAGAATAAGCAGAGAACAGAGTTCAGAGTACAGATTATAAAGTCTTTTCATTTTGCCGCCTTTTTTGAACAGCAATATAAAACTGCACTCTGCACTCTGTACTCTGTTCTCTCCTGCGTAAGTCAACTTTCTGTTACATAAAATAATGAAGGAGGATTCGATCATGAGGTTATCTGTTCTCGCCGTCGCTCTGGCCGACCGTTCCCTGCCCGAAGCCCTGAAATTCCTGAAAGACCGGGGCGTGCAGTGCGTGGAAATCGGCTGCGGCGGCTATCCCGGCAAGGCCCATTGCGACCCTGAAATTTTGCTGAACGACGGCAAAAAGCTCCAGGAATTCAAGGACGCTTTCGCCCGTGCCGATCTGCCCATCGGGGCCCTGTCAGCCCACGGCAACGCCGTGCACCCGGACAAGGAACACGCCAAGCGCGATCATCAGGACTTTGTCAACGCCGTGCTGCTGGCCGAAAAGTTAGGCGTGGACCGGGTGGTCACCTTCTCCGGCTGTCCCGGCGGCAGCCCCGCCGATCGGCAGCCTAACTGGGTCACCTGCGCCTGGCCCCCCGAATATCAGGATATCCTGAAATACCAGTGGGAGGACGTGCTGATTCCCTATTGGGAAAAGACCGCCGCTTTCGCCCGCGACCACGGCGTGAACAAGATCGCCTTTGAAATGCATCCCGGCTTCTGCGTATACAATCCCGAAACCATGCTGAAAATCCGCGCCGCCGTGGGGGACACGTTAGGCGCGAACTTAGACCCCAGCCATCTGTTCTGGCAGGGCATCGATCCCGTCCGCGCCATCCGGGAGCTGGGCAGCGCCGTGTATTACTTCCACGCCAAGGATACCGCCCTGGACGCTTACAACGTCGCCGTCAACGGCGTGCTGGACGGCAAACACTTCTCCGATGTGAAGCACCGCGCCTGGGTGTTCCGCACCGTGGGCTACGGCCACGATCTGAAAACCTGGAAGGATATCATCAGTGCTCTGCGCGTCGTGGGCTACGACGGCCCCGTGTCCATCGAGCACGAGGACGGCCTCATGAGCGGGGAAGAGGGCCTGAGCAAAGCCATCCGCTTCATGCAGGAAGTGATGATGTTCGAGGACCCCGGCGAAATGTACTGGGCATAATGAAATAATTCTGGGGGAAACCATTCTTTGGAGGCCAAAGAATGGTTTCCCCCAGGCCCCCTTCCAAGAAAGCCACTTTTTATATTTGAGCCGCATCGCTTTTACGCGGTGCTTTTCTGTTTTTGGCTTGTTCTATACCTGATTGCATTGGCATACATATTTTCCATGGATTGGCGGTTGATCGTGCCCGAAGAAACGGAATGGGAAACTTCGGGGGTGGAGAATGCCTGGGAAGTGCGTCTGCGGCCGGGGCAGCCTGTGCTGGCGGTGAAGCCGGGCGGCGTATGGCGGGGGAGCCATGTGCTTACCCCTGCGGAAGTGGCCCAGGCAGCCCAGGCCCTTTGCGGCCATGAAATGGCGGCCCGGCAGCGGGAACTGACCGAAGGCTTCCTGCCTCTGCCCGGCGGCCATCGGCTGGGCGTGTGCGGGGTGATGGGTCCCAAGGGCATGCGGGAAATCACCAGCCTGTGCGTGCGTTTGGCCCATGAAGTGAAGGACGCGGGAGCAGGCGTTTTTTCCCGCATCCAGGGTTTTTCCGCGCTTATCATCGGACCGCCGGGCGCGGGAAAGACCA
>CACWWM010000357.1 GCA_902764565.1 uncultured Eubacteriales bacterium | reverse complement strand
CAACAAAGATCGTTCAGATTTTCAGCGCCTTGCGCAGCCTGGGCGTCAGGAACGCCGCCAGGGCGATTTTCGCCGCGTCCCCCGGCAGGAAGGGAAGCACGCACAGGGAAAGGCTTTCCGCCAGCGTGCGGCCGGACGTTTTCACAAACCAGGCGGTGCCCAGCCCGTAACACACGGCGGTGCCCAATAAAAGCAATACGCAGCGGCCCCAAAAGCGTTCCTGCAATCGGGGAAGATTCAGCCCCGCAAGCAGGGCGTAAAACAAATAACCGATGATATAGCCCCCGGTTGGGCCCAGCAGCCTGCCCGCGCCGCCCTGAAACCCGGCGAACACCGGCACGCCCACAGCTCCCAGCAGGATATACGCCCCCACCGCAAGCGCCCCATAGCGCCAGCCCAGCAGCAGGCCGCACAGCATCACGCCCAGGGTGGCCAGGGATACGGGCACGGGCCCCACGGGCAGCTGCAATTGAGAAAAAATGGCGATCAGGGCGGTGAACAGGGCGCAGAAAACCAGCCTGCGGGTATCTTCTTTTTTCATGCGTTCCACTCCCTCTTCACAACGCCGCGAACGTACTGGATCAGTTCTTCTTTTGTGCAGGGCTTCCCGTTGCCGTACCACCAGCGCATGGCGGACAGCAGACCGCCCACGTAGAACTCCGACCGAATGGGGATGCCGAAGGCGCCGTCTTCCCGATCCGAGTCCCCCCGTTCGTTCAGCCGCATCACCACGATATCCACGCAGCGGCGCAGGAAGCCTTCCACCATCCGCACGCCCCTGTCGCCCGTCTCCATGGCCACTTTTTCAAACGACGGATGCTGGCTCATGTAGTCCAGCACCCGAGTGGACAGCAGCAAAAAATGCTCCACGGGATCCTGGGGCGGCTCCACAACGTCGATATACATGGAAAACTCCTTCAGCCGTTCCCGCATGCGCCATTGCATAAAATCATGCTTGTCCTGAAAATGCTGATAAAAGGTGGTGCGGCGGATCAAAGCCGCGTCGCACAGCTCCTGCACCGTGATCTGGCTCCAGTCCTTCCGGAGCAGCAGTTGGGGCAGGGCGTCCGTCAGCTGCTCGTAGGTACGCTGAATCCGGCGATCGATTTTGCCGTTCTCTGTGCCTTCCTTCATGTTGCCTCCTCATGGGGATTCCCGCAGATAATTGACACGATGTAACACATGTAGTATACTGTAATAGCAGAAAAAAGTCAATTATTGCCTTTTTCTGCTCGTTTTTAAGCAAATGCTGATAAAAAAGGAAAATGGAGGAATGCTCATTATGGATATTCAATCCGTCTGTAAAAAAATGAAGCAAAGCTGGGTCTGCTCCGCCGTCGTGACCGTCGTGCTGGGTCTGCTGCTGGTGCTGTTCCCCGCCGAAGCGCTCACCTCCGTCAGCTATGTGCTGGGCGGCCACCGTGCGCTATTTCAAGCAGGATCACACCTATCCCTACCTGTTCCAAAGCGATCTGGTGGTGGGCCTGCTCAGCGTGGGCTTCGGCATTTTCATGGTGTCCCAGCCGGTGACGGTACTGTCCGTGCTGCCCCACATTTTCGGCATCCTGATGGTAGGCTGCGGCATCGGCGGCGTCCTGCGGGCGGTGGACGCGAAAAAAGCGGGCTTCGCCTATTGGGGCGTGCTGCTGGGGCTGGCCATCGTTTCCATCGCCATGGGCTGGCTGATTATGGCCAATCCCTTCGGCGCGCTGGAAACCTCGGTCATCATCATCGGCGCGTGCCTGATCTACCAGGGCGTGACCGATATTTCCACCACCCTGGTGGTGAGCAAGCGCATCAACGAATGGAAAAATTCCGCGCAGCAGTAAGCCACGCATGGATATTCCCCCTGCCGCATATGCTCCGGCAGGGGGATGATTTTTTTGAAAAAGCTGCTTGCGATCCTGTTGTTTCTGGCGCTGTCCTGCGGCCTTTTGTTCCTGCTGCCCCAAGCCCTCCGCGCCCCGGAAGCGCCGGAAGCATCCTTTACCATCCTGCGGGTATGGAACGCGGACGGGGAACCGGCTGTGCAGTCCTGGCTTCGGGGGCAGGCCAAGGCCTATGAAAAAGCCGCCGGACAGCGGGTATATCTGCGCGCCGCCCCGGAAAACGGCCGGGAGAGCCCGCTGCCCGACGCGCTGATTCTGCCGGACGGGGATCATCTGCTGGCCCTGCGGGGATACGCCCTGATCCTGCGGGACGAAAACCCCGCCGTGACCCCTGCCCCCACCGGAGCCCTGTTTTTCCGGCCCTCTGTGCCGCCCGAACCTGCGGCGACCCCCGCCCCCTTCCCGGAAGAAAGCGAATGGCGCGCTGTGCTGTGCCCGGAGGCGCTCATGAACGCCCTGCCCGGCACGGTCATGAGCGCCCAGCCCGCCGCCGATTTTGCCCAGGGCAAGGCCGACGCCGCCCTGCTCACGCCGGGGCAGACCGCCGGGCTGGATACGGGCTATCGCGCCTACGCCGTCCCCGATGGAAAGGGCTTTCTGCCCGTCAGGGGGCGGGCGTATTCCGAAGCGGGAGAAGCGTTTCTTCTGTGGCTCCAGGACGACGCCGCCCAGCGGGCTTTGGCCCAGGCCGGGCTGTTTTCGCCGTGGCACCGGCTCTACGGCCCCGACGATCCCGTGCGGTATTTGATCGAGCGCGGACTTTTTTCCAAAAATGAATGAGGTTTGCATAATCTTCCTTTTTCGGGGCATACTGCTGCTGAAAAAGGAGGGAAAATCTGCCATGAAGGAAGAAAACTGTATCCTCTGCCGCCGTCCCGCCGCCCTGGGGCTGCACATCATGGGCTGCCTGATCTGTTTTTCCTGTGAAAGGAAGCTGGTTCACAGTTCAATTTCACCCCTGCGCCGCCGCAGGCTGATGAAGTTCTATGAGGGCTTTTCCGTGGGAAACATTTCTTTGGATGCCAAAAAGCTGTTTCCCCCGGCCCCCCTTCCGGGAAAGCCGCTTGGATTGGCTGTGCAAAATACACCCTCGCTGAACCGTAATCCAGCCATGTAGGAACGCCGGTCAAATCCATATTTGTCCTTGCGTTTTTCCGGCCTCTGAGATATAATGAACGCATCAGCAACGAAAGAGGTGGAAGGATGCGCAAATAACGGTACTGCCGTTTTCAGCGGACAGCGAAAAAAAGCGTGGAATCACGCCTTGTTTTCGTGCGTCCCGGCAGGCCGGAGTTGAAGCGCGTTCTTTTTTGTGCTGCAAATGAAAAACGTGTCTGTTTCCGCGCCTGCGAACCAGTGATTTGGAGGATTCTATGGCGCGGATACAGGTATCTCATTTGACTTTTGCCTACGAAGGCAGCCCCGATCTGATCTTTGACGACGCCAGCTTCCAGGTGGATACCGATTGGAAGCTGGGCTTTATCGGCCGCAACGGGCGCGGCAAAACTACCCTGCTTCGCATTTTGGCGGGAGAACTGCCCGCAAGCGGAGCGGTCTCCTCTCCCGTTCCCTGCGATTATTTCCCTTTTCCCGTTAAGGACAAGCAAAAAACGCCCCTGGATATCGCATCGGATATGGACCCGGAGGGCCAGGTGTGGCGCTTTATGAAGGAAATTGCCTGCCTGGACGTTGTGGACGACGTTCTGTGCCGCCCCTTTGCTACCCTGTCCGGCGGGGAACAGGCCAAGGTGCTGCTGGCGGCGCTCTTTTCCAGGGAAAATCATTTTCTTTTGATCGACGAGCCCACCAACCACCTGGACATGACGGGCCGCCGGGTGGTGAGCCGCTACTTGAACGGCAAAAAGGGCTTCATCCTCGTCTCCCACGACCGGGCTTTCCTGGACGGCTGCGTGGATCATATCCTGTCCGTCAACCGGGCCAGCATCGAGGTACAGAAGGGCAATTTCTCCACCTGGGAGGAAAACAAGCGGCGGCAGGACGAATTTGAAATCAGCCAGAACGCCAAGCTGAAAAAGGATATCGCTTCCCTGAAAACCGCCGCCCGCCAGGCCAGCGCCTGGGCGGACAAGGTGGAAAGCAGCAAAATGGGCGTTTCCCCCGCCGCCCACGAACGCCCCAAGAACGCCCGCTCCTACATGGGCGAGCAGTCCCGCCGCATGCAGCAGCGCCGCAAGAACCTGGAAAACCGGGTAGAAAAGAACATCGAGGAAAAGGAAGGGCTGCTGAAAAA
>CACWWM010000356.1 GCA_902764565.1 uncultured Eubacteriales bacterium | reverse complement strand
TCAACGCACCAAGCGTTGTATGTTTGGGTTTTTTTGACGGCGTACACAAGGGACATTTGTCGCTGCTGCGGGCGGCGAAGGACATTGCCAGAGATCAGGGGCTGATCGTATGCGTCCACACGTTTGACCGGGCGCCGGGGGAAAAGGATTTTGTGCTCACCACGCTGGCCGAACGGGAAGCGCTGCTCCGGGCGGCGGGGGCCGACCGGGTGGCGGTGAGCGCCTTCAGCGAGGATATGCGCCGCATGTCCGGCGACGATTTTTTCCGTCAGATCGTGCTGGGCAGCCTGAACGCCCGCCACGTGGTCTGCGGCGACGATCACCGCTTCGGCTACAAGGGCGGCTGGGGCGTAAAGGAGCTGGAAGCGCTGTGCCGTCAAAACGGCGTGGGGCTTACGGTGTGCCCGCCGGTTTCCCTGCCGGACGGCACCCGGGTATCCAGCACCGCCATCCGCAAAGCCATTTTGGCGGGGAATATTCCCCTGGCGGAAGAAATGCTGGAAAGACCGCTGACACCCGCCCTTAAGCGAATTTGCGCGGAGGCAAAAAAGGAAAGGAAGCTTCAGACTGTCGAAAAAAGCCCAGGGGAAGTATGAAGGGGCCGCAGCCCCTTCATCAAGAAATCCACAGGCGGCGGCGTGTACGTCGCCGGGGCCCGAAGCGCCCGGAAAACCTGCCCTTGGCTTAATTACCTTCGGTAGTCGGTTTTCAGCGTAGGGCGGGCCGGAAGGCCATGGGCAGGCAAATGAAATTTGCTTCCGCTATCAATTTCTGGCCGTAAAATGAGCGTTTTCGGCCTTTCAGGCCGAGAATGCCATTTTACAAGAAATTGATGCCCCGAAGGAAAGCGGAATCCCGATTCCGATTTCCTTCGCAGAGTGTCGAAAATACTTTTTCGACACTCTGAGTCAAGGAAACGCTTGCTTAATCAGGGAAAACAGAGTAAAATAAGATCAGCAAATCAATTGAACAGGAGGAACGGGTATGTACAAGAAGGTTATCGACAGCGCCAAGGAAAAAATGGTGAAAACCAAAGAATTCTATCAGAAGGATATGCTGTCCCTGCGGGCGGGCCGCGCCAACCCCCAGATTTTGGACCGTATCGTGGTGGATTATTACGGCACCGCCACCCCCCTGAAGCAGATGGGCAACATCAACAGCCCCGAACCCCGCCTGCTGACCATCGCCCTGTGGGACCCCAAGGCCATTCCCCTGGTGGAAAAAGCCATCCAGAAGAGCGACCTGGGCATGAACCCCTCCAACGACGGCAAGCTCATCCGCCTGGTGGTGCCCGAGCTCAACGAGGAACGCCGCAGGGAGCTCACCAAAGTGGTGCGCAAGGGCGCGGAGGACGCCAAGGTGGCCATGCGCAACACCCGGCGCGACGCCATGGAGCAGATCAAGAAGCTCAAGAAGGATTCCCAGATCACCGAGGACGATCAGCGCAAGGCCGAGGACGAGCTGCAGAAGCTGACCGACGCCCAGATCAAGGATGTGGATAAGATCGCGGCGGACAAAGAAAAGGAGATCATGGAAGTCTGATGCGCAATATTTTGGGCCGCCCGCTGGGGGAGGCCCTTTCTTCCCTTTCCCCGGACGAAGCGCCGCCCCGCGTCGTGGAAACCGCCGCCCCCCGCCGGGACGGGCAAACGCGGCGGGAGGGCACGCTGCGGGTGGTGGCCTGCCGGGAAGGGGTATGGATCGCGGCCCGGTTTCTTGATTCCATTCCGGAAAGGAAAGACGAAGCATGAACACATCCGCCCTTCCCCGGCACGTGGCCATCATCATGGATGGCAACGGGCGCTGGGCCAAGAAGAACGCCCTGCGGGTGGCTTTGGGCCATCGAAAGGGCGTGGAAGCCCTGCGCGCCATCATCCGCGAAAGCAGCGATATCGGCATCGAGGCCCTGTCGCTGTACGCCTTTTCCACGGAAAACTGGCGGCGCTCCCCGGAAGAGGTGGAAGCCCTGATGGGGCTGCTGCTGGAGTATTTCACCAATGAAATTGACGAGCTGGACGAAAACCGGGTGTGCATCCGCATCTTAGGCGATAAGGACGGCATGCCGGAAAAGCAGCGCGAAGCGCTGATCAAGGCCGAGGAACGAACGAAAAACAACACGGGCCTGAAGCTCAATATCGCCATCAATTACGGCAGCCGGGCGGAGCTGGCCCGGGCTGCGCGCATCCTGGCGGAAAAGGCCGTCCGGGGCGAAATCCGGCCCGGGGACATTACCGAACAGGCCCTGGCGGACGAGCTGTATACAAAGGGCCTGCCGGACGTGGATCTGCTGATCCGCACCAGCGGGGAAATGCGGCTGAGCAATTTCCTTCTGTACCAGTGCGCCTATGCCGAGTTTGTATTCCCCACGGTGCTGTGGCCGGACTTCGATCTGGCCGCCTATCATGAAGCGCTGGACGCTTTCGGCAGCCGCGACCGGCGTTTTGGAGGACGGAAAACATGATCAAGCGAACGATCACGGGCATTGCTTTGACTGCGCTGCTTGTTCTCGCCCTGTGGGGGGGAGGACTGTGGTTTGCCGTGCCCTGCGTGATTACCACCAGCCTTTCCTTTTATGAAATGATCCGGGCCACGGTGCAGGCGGGGCATGAACCCGTGCAGTGGCCCTGCTGGCTGTGCTTTGCCCTGTCCATTCCCCTGTACCACTATTACGGCAGCGTAACGCTGATGATGCCGCTGGTGGGCGGCACGTTCATGCTGATTTCCATGACGGTGATCTT
>CACWWM010000355.1 GCA_902764565.1 uncultured Eubacteriales bacterium | reverse complement strand
TTTCCTGATCTGGATTGTGCCACCAGCGGCGAAAACGACGACGACGCCCTTCTCTCCGCCCGTGAACTGTTGGGGGCTGTACTCTATGGCATGGAAGAAGCGGGTATGCCCATTCCCACTCCTTCCGCTTTGAACTCCGTCCATGCGGAAGATAACGAGCGTGTGGTGCTGGTGGACGTGTATATGCCCTCGATCCGCCTGGCTAAGGTGAACCGTTCCGTCAACCGCACCGTCACGCTCCCCGCCTGGCTGAACGCCGCCGCCCTGGAAAAGAATATCAATTTCTCCCAAGTGCTCCAGGACGCGCTGAAAAAGAATTTGGGGCTGGCGCGGTAAAAGCAAATCTCCAACCATGTTTCTCATCGTTATAACGGGAGGTCGCCATGAACCTGACGCAAATGCTGGAAAAGCTGAAAAACGACCCGTTCTTTATGGAAAACGTGACGGCGTGGCGCACCGTGCCGCCCCGGGAGGCGAAATACGCCCCCTGGCCGGAGGGGATCGATCCCCGGCTGCCCGCCGCCCTGGGACAGCATGGGGTGCATCAATTGTACACCCATCAGGCGGAATGCTTCGCCGCGTCCCAGGCGGGGAAGGATTACGTGGTGGTCACGCCCACGGCCTCCGGGAAAACCCTGTGCTACAATCTGCCCGTGCTGGCGGAGATTTTGAAAAACCCTGACGCCCGGGCCCTGTACCTGTTCCCCACCAAGGCCCTGTCCGCCGATCAGGTGGCCGAGCTGTACGAGCTGATCGGGCTTTTGGGCGCGGACATCAAAACCTTCACCTACGACGGCGACACCCCCGCCGCCGCCCGCCGGGCCGTGCGGCAGGCGGGGCATGTGGTGGTCACCAACCCGGACATGCTGCACAGCGGCATCCTGCCCCACCACACCCAATGGGTGAAGCTGTTTGAAAACCTGAAATACATCGTGGTGGACGAAATCCATACCTACCGGGGCGTGTTCGGCAGCAATTTGGCCAACGTACTGCGGCGGCTTATGCGCCTGTGCGCGTTTTACGGCAGCCACCCCCAGTTCATTCTGTGCTCCGCCACCATCCAGAACCCCAAGGAGCTGGCGGAAACCCTCATCGGGCGGCCCGTGACTCTGATCGACAACAACGGCGCGCCCGCCGGGGAAAAGCATTATATCTTCTACAATCCCCCGGTGGTGAACCGGCAGCTTGGCATCCGCAAGGGCGTGCTGCCCGAAACCCGGGCCATCGCATCCCTTTTGGTGAAAAACGGGGTGCAGAGCATCGTGTTCGCCAAGAGCCGCCTGCAGGTGGAGGTGCTGACCCGGCAGCTGAAAGAACTGGTGTCCGACCCCATCGGCAACAGCGGCAAGGTGCGGGGCTACCGGGGCGGCTATCTGCCCTCCGAGCGGCGGGAGATCGAGCGCGGCCTCCGGGCCGGGGACATTCAGGCCGTGGTGAGCACCAACGCCCTGGAATTGGGCATCGACATCGGGGCCCTGGAAGCCTGCGTGCTGTGCGGCTATCCCGGCACCATCGCCAGCACCTGGCAGCAATCGGGCCGGGCCGGGCGGCGGCACGGGGTCAGCGCCACGTTCATGGTGGCCAGCAGCAGCGCTCTGGATCAGTTCATCGTCACCCATCCCGATTACTTTTTTACCCAGCCCGCGGAAAACGCCCTGCTGAACCCGGACAATCTGTATATCCTTTTGAGCCACTTCAAGTGCGCCGCCTATGAATTGCCCTTCAAGGAGGGCGAAACCTTAGGCAACGCGGCCGGCGGCGCGGAAATGCTGGAATACCTGGAGGAAAGCAATATCCTGCGGAACGTGGGCGGCACCTACCACTGGATGGCGGAGGATTTCCCCGCCAGCGAAATGAGCCTGCGCACCGCCATGACGGAAAACTTCCTCATCAACGACATCACCGACCCGGCCCATCCCCGCATCGTGGGCGAAATGGACCGCTTCACCGCGCCCATGCTGCTGCACCCCAACGCCATCTATATGCACGAGGGCCAGACCTATCAGGTGGAGGAGCTGGACTTTGACGCCTGCAAAGCCTTCATCCGCCGGGTGAACGTGGACTACTACACCGACGCCGATCTGAACGTGAGCCTTTCCCTGCTGGACATCGAAAAGGAAGAGGACGGCGCGGCTTTGGGCGAGGTGAAGGTGGTCGCCCTGGTGAAAATCTTCAAGAAAATGCGCTTTGACAACAACGAAAACGTGGGCTTCGGCCCCGTGCGCCTGCCGGAAACGGAAATGCACACCACCGCCATGTGGCGCACCGTGCCGGACAGCATCGCGGAAAAGTACGAAAAGGACGATCTGCAGTCCGGCATGCTGGGCATCGCCAACCTGCTGCGCATTTTAGCGCCGCTTTACCTCATGTGTTCCCCCCGGGATCTGGCGGTGAGCTATCAGGTGAAGTGCCCCTTCACGGAAAAGCCCACCCTGATCCTGTACGACAACTGCCCCGGCGGCGTGGGCCTGGCGGAAAAAGCCTTCCGCATGCGGGATATTCTTTTGACCCACGCCCTCACGCTGGTGACCGACTGCGACTGCCCCCAGGGCTGCCCCTCCTGCGTGGGGCCCGTGGGCGAGGTAGGGCCCAAAGGCAAGGAAATGGCCAAAAAGCTTTTGGAGGATTTGCTCCATGAACATTCATGAACTGGTGGAATTGCAGCGCCGCGCTTTTTACGCTGGGCAAGAGCCGCGAGGAAGCCTACATGACGGAAATCGGCATCGTGCTTTCCGAAATCTCCTGCTTCCTGCGCCATCTGTCCCATTGGGCCCAGCCCAAGCGGCCGCCCCTCCCCCTGTCCCTGTTTCCCGGCGGGAGCTGTGTGATGAAGGAGCCCTACGGCGTGGTGCTGATCATGGCCCCCTGGAATTACCCCTTCCAGCTTACCCTGAATCCCCTGATCGGGGCCATCGCGGCGGGCAATCACTGCATCGTGAAGCCCAGCGCTTACGCCCCGGCCACCGCCCAGGTGATTTACGATCTGGTGTCCTCCTGCTTCCCCGCGGAGCAGGCGGCGGTGATCCTGGGCAGCCGCGCGGAAAACCAGGCCCTGCTGGAAGAACGCTTCGATTACATTTTCTTTACCGGCGGGGTGAACATGGGCAAGGTGGTGCTGGAAAAGGCCGCCCGGTACGTGACCCCCGTCACCCTGGAGCTGGGCGGCAAAAGCCCCTGCATTGTGGAGGAATCGGCGGACATCGCCGTGGCCGCCCGGCGCATCGCCTTCGGCAAGGCCCTCAATTCCGGCCAGACCTGCGTGGCCCCCGATTATCTGCTGGTGCAGAATCGGGTAAAGGACAAGCTGCTGGCGGGCATCCGGCGCTGCTGGGAAGAATTTTACGGCGACCCCCTCGTCAGCCCCCAATGGCCCAAAATGGTGAACGCCAAGCATTATCAGCGGGTGATGAACCTGATGCTGGGCGAAAAAGTGTACTGCGGCGGCAAAGGGGACGGGGAGCGCATCGAGCCCACGATTTTGACGGACGTTTCCTGGGATGCCCCCGTCATGCAGGAGGAAATCTTCGGCCCGGTGCTGCCGGTGATCACCTTTAAGACCATCGACGAGATCATCCCCCGCATCAACAGCCGGGAACGCCCCCTGGCCCTGTACCTGTTCACCCGCCGGTCGGGCGTCAAGGAAAAGGTGCTGCGGCAGGTGCCCTTCGGCGGCGGCTGCGTCAACGATACGGTGGTGCATTTATCCTCCAACCGCCTGCCCTTCGGCGGCGTAGGCCAAAGCGGCATGGGCCGCTATCACGGCAAATATTCCTTCGATACCTTCTCCCACGAAAAAGCCGTGGTATTGAAGGGCTTCCGGCTGGACATTCAAATGCGCTATCCCCCTTATTCCAGGAAAAAGCTGAACCTGATCAAGAAATTTTTGAGGTGACGAACCATGCCCGCGTTGGAAGCCTACAAGCGCGAACTGGACTATTCTTACGCCCCGGGGCTGTTTCCCTCCCTGGAGGCCATGACCAAGCGGCCCCAGCTGGTGCGGCGGCTGCTCGTTTCCTCCAGGGGCCAGGACAGCGAGGGCGTGAAAAAGCTGATTGCCCTGGCCGAGGAAAAGCACATCCGCATCGAAACGGCGGACAAGGCCCTTTCCCGCATTTCCGGGAAGGACAACTGCTTCGCCGCGGCGGTGTTTGAAAAGCAGCCCCTATCCCTGGACAGGGCGCAGGATCATATTGTGCTGCATCACATTTCCGATCAGGGCAATCTGGGCACCATCCTGCGCACGGCCTTAGGCTTTGGGTATCACGATATCGCCATCATCCGCCCGGCTGCGGACGTATACGACCCCAAAGTGGCCCGGGCCAGCATGGGCGCGCTCTTCTCCCTGCGCGTGACGGAATACGGCGATTTTTCCGACTATTGGCAGGAATTTGGGCCCCGCGCGGCGTACCCCTTCATGCTGGACGGCTCCGTGCAGATGGATGACGCGGCGAAAACCGCCCCGCACCCCTGCGCCCTGATCTTCGGCAACGAGGGCGCGGGCCTGCCCCCCGAATTTCAGCGGGTGGGCCAGCCTGTGCGCATCCCCAGCAGCGACGAGGTGGATTCCCTGAATTTGGCCATCGCCGCCGCCATCGGGATGTACGCATTCAGGCAACGAACGTAAATAGAGTGCAGAGCGCAGAGTACAGAGTTCAGATGAAATTGTTTATTCGCTTGTTTGTTTTCCATTTTGATGCAACATAATAATCTGCACTCTGTACTCTGAACTCTGAACTCTCCTTTCTTAACAATGCGATGCATGGAGGGAAAAATGACAGAACAGGAAATCATCCGCGCCCAGGTGACGAAAGCCATTCTGGATTTG
>CACWWM010000354.1 GCA_902764565.1 uncultured Eubacteriales bacterium | reverse complement strand
ATACCCCACGATGGCCGTGGCCTTGATGAGCCCCACGATTTCGCCCTTGTAGGCGGGCAGGATATGGGGAATCGCCTGGGGCAGGATGATGCGGAAGAACGTGCGCCGGTTGGCGTAGCCCAGGGCATAAGCTGCTTCATACTGGCCCCGGTCAATGGTGCCAACGCCCATTTTCAGCAGCCCGAACACCGCCGCGCCGATGGTGATGCCGGGGGCGTTCAGCTGTTCGGTGCCGGTGATGGCGCTTTCCGCAAACGCCGTCCCCGCCCATAGCAGCAGGCACAGCAGCGAAAGCATGGGATGCATTTTTTCATGGCGTACTCCTTTTTTCTTGTGATCGTTCGTCTGACCGGAATGTGCTCTTCGGCGGTCGCTCCCGCTTTTCCTTCCGGCGGGCAGCAGCCGTACCGGCAGCCCGCGCCGCATTTATTTACAGGGTATACTGCATAAAGTTGGGATTCTTTTTGAAGCCGAAGTCCGTATACAGCAGCACGCCCATATCCGAAGCGGTGATCTGAACGGCCCCACAGCCCTTTTCCCGCGCTTCGTTCACCACCCGGGAGAGCAATTCCCGGGCGATTCCCTGCCTGCGGTAGGCTTTTTCCGTAAACATGCTGGATAAAAGCCCGATTTTCCCGCTGGGACAGCCAAAATACGGCGGTTTTTCCACGATGGACATGCCGCTGGTTCCGACGATGGTTTCCCCGTCCACAGCGAGCCACGAAAGGAAGGTGCCGTCCGCCAGATGCCGCTGATAATAGTCCTTTAAGGCGGGAATGAGGTCGATTTCTTCCCGCGCGCCCTCTTCCCGCAGCTGGCGGATCCGCATTCCGATAAACGCATCCAGGTCTTCACGCATCAATCTTCTGTATGTGATCGCCATGTGTCTGCCTCCGAGTTTTTTCTTTCAATCAGTATACCAGAAAAAACGCGAAAAAACAACGGCGCGATGTTCCGCCGTACCGGTGAAAAACGCGCCGCTGGTTCCTATTCAACTATATGAGAGAATAAGCATAGATTTTTAAAGAGTATCCCTTATAGCTTTCTTGGAAAGGGGCCTGGGGAAAACCATTCTTTGGGGCCGTAGCGCCCGGAAAACCTGCCCTTGGCTTAATTACCTTCGGTAGTCGGTTTTCAGCGGAGGGGCCGGAACGCCCGGAAAATCATCCAGTGGATGATTTTCAGTGTAGGCCGGGCGGTAGCCCCGGAAAGGCCGGAAGGCCCCGGACGGCAACTCACGCCGCCTCGTCCATTTGCTCGGCGGTGGAGAGCATCCATTCGATATACACCCCGTAACCCTGAGTGGGGTCATCCACAAACACGTGGGTCACCGCGCCGATGATGCGCCCATTCTGCAAAATGGGGCTGCCGGACATGCCCTGCACGATGCCGCCGGTGGCGCTGAGCAGGCGGGGATCGGTCACTTTAATGACCATGCTTTTGGGGGCGGGGGACATTTGCCGGGTCGTCTGGGTGATTTCCACCGTATATTCCTTGATTCCCTCCCCGTCGATGGTGGACAGGATGGCGGCGGGCCCCGTTTTCACCGTTTCCTGATAGCCGATGGGCAGGCCGTCCGGGTACAGGGGATTCACATAGGGCGCGTCCATTTTGCCGAAAACGCCCAAATTCGTGTTTTCCTCAATGTCGCCCAGAATCACCTGATCTTTTAAGAAGCTGCCTCGCAGCTCTCCCGGCGCGCCCTTCTTTCCCCGCTTCACGTTCACGATTTCCGCCTGCATGAGGGAGCCCATGCGCACGGGCAGCAGATTGCCGGTATCCGCGTCGTTGATGGCGTGGCCCAAGGCCCCGTAGGTGCCGTCGTCCGGGGAATAATAGGACAGGGTGCCCACCCCCGCTGTGCTGTCCCGCACCCACGCGCCCATGCGGTACGCGCCGGAAGCGCTGTCCAGGGAGGGCGTCAGCGTCGCGGTGCGGCGTTCGCCGTTCCGGTTCAGGGTCAGGTTCAGGGGCGCGCCTTTTGAAGCGGCCACCAGATCGGTCAGCTCCCTGCTGGTGTTCACCGTCCGTCCGTTAATGTTCTCGATCACGTCCCCGACCCGCAGGCCCGCGCTCTGGGCCGGGCTCTTACCAGCCACGTCGGAAATGCCCACCACCAGCACGCCCTTTGTGGCCAGGGCCACGCCCACCGCCGCGCCGCCGGGCATGAGCCGCGTTTCCTCCCCTGCGGTCACCCGCATGCGCCCGATGGGAAACAGGCCCAGCAGATTCACCGTCACTTCCGCATCCACCCGTTCCCGGGCGCGCAGGGTGTTTTCCTTCCATTCCAGCCGTTCGTCCTGGCTGGACAGCACGGCGACCCCCGTATCGAGGGCGTAAGCCTGCCCCACCGTCAGCCGGTAGGTGTCCGGCAGGGCGCGCAGCGCCTGGGCGGTGGGCGAAAACAGCATCCAGCCCGTCAGCAGCAGCAGCGCGCATCCCGCGCTTTTGCGTATCCAGCTCCTTTTCCCGTTCATACGCATCCTCCGTTTTCCTTTTTCGCTTCCCATTATGCTTGCCCGGGCGCGGGCCTATGCTGGAAATCTTCCCGAAAAAAGGCGATCCATGGAAAATCAGGGAGAAAATACGTCGATCCGTTTCATGTAGAATGTTCGTTATTTCGCGACCTTATTTGAAATCCTGTCTTAATTCATAGGTTTTTTACCGTTATATCCATTAAAAATACGAACATTCAATTTAATTTATCAAAAATAATTCAGAAATTCGCTTGCGTATCTGCATTGGGCATGGTATAATAACGGGCGAACCGCCCCGAAGGGGAGGTTTCGCGTTTCGGCGGCTCCCGAAGGGAAAGCCGCCGGGCGTAATGCCATAATAAACGTGTTTCGCCCTGGGCGAAAACCTGATGAACGCAAGGAGCCGTGATCCGATGAAGAAGGTTGGCATCATCATGGGCAGCGACAGCGACCTGCCCGTGGTGGAAAAGGCTGCGGAAACGCTGAAAAGCCTGGAAATCCCCTACGAAATGCACGTCTATTCCGCCCACCGCACCCCCGTGGAGGCCCGGGACTTCGCCCTGAGCGCGGCGGAAAACGGCTTCGGCGCGCTGATCGCCGCGGCGGGCAAGGCCGCCCACCTGGCGGGCGCGCTGGCCGCCAACACCGTGCTGCCGGTGATCGGCATTCCCATCAAATCCTCCACCCTGGACGGGCTGGACGCCCTGCTCTCCACCGTGCAGATGCCCTCCGGCATCCCGGTGGCTACGGTTGCCATCGACGGGGCCCAGAACGCCGCCCTGCTGGCCGCCCAGATCATCGCCGTGGACGACCCGGCCCTTTCCCGGAAGCTGCTGGCCCTGCGCAAAGCCGCCGCCGACAAGGTGCTGGAAAAAGACCGCGCGCTGCAAAACCGCTGAAACTTCTGTTATTGAATAAACTGAAAGGGGTAAATCACCATGGAAAAGACCACCCAGATGTACGAAGGAAAAGCCAAGAAGGTATTCGCCACCGAGAATCCCGATTTCTGCATCGTGTCCTACAAGGACGACGCCACCGCCTTTAACGGCCTGAAAAAAGGCACCATCCTGGGCAAAGGCGCCATCAACAACCGGGTGACCAACCACCTGATGCGCCTGCTGGAAAAGAACGGCGTGCCCACCCATCTGGTGGAAGAATTGAACGACCGGGAAACCTTGGTGAAAAAAGTGTCCATCGTGCCTCTGGAAGTGATCGTGCGCAACATCGCCGCCGGCAGCCTGAGCAAGCGCCTGGGCCTGCCCGAGGGCGTGAAGCTGGGCAGCACCGTGCTGGAATACTGCTTCAAGAACGACGATCTGGGCGACCCCATGGTGAACGATTATCACATCTTAGCCATGGGCTGGGCCACCCGGGAAGAACTGAACCAGATCGCCGCCTATTCCTTCAAGGTGAACGAGGTTCTGTCCGAGTACCTGAAGGAAGCCGGCATCGAGCTGATCGACTTCAAGCTGGAATTCGGCAACCAAGGACGGCACCATCGTGCTGGCCGACGAGATTTCCCCCGACACCTGCCGCTTCTGGGACAGCGTGACCCACGAAAAGCTGGACAAGGACCGTTTCCGCCGGGATCTGGGCGGCGTGGAAGACGCCTATCAGGAAATCCTGCGCAGACTGCTGGGAGAATAAGCATATGAGTCAACTGCACGAGGAATGCGGCGTATTCGGCGTCCTGGCCAAAGAACGCCGCGACGTGGCCTCTACCGCCTATTACGGGCTGTTCGCCCTGCAGCACCGGGGCCAGGAAAGCTGCGGCATCGTGGTGAACGACGACGGCCTGTTTTCCGCCCATAAGGATACCGGCCTGGTCAACGACGTGTTCACCCCGGAGGTCATGGCAAAGCTGGGCTTCGGGGATATGGCCGTGGGCCACGTGCGCTACGGCACCACCGGCTCAAACAGCCGCGCCAACGCCCAGCCCATCCTGGTGAACCACATCAAGGGCCCCATGGCCCTGTGCCACAACGGCAACCTGATCAATTCCTTCGAGCTGCGGGAACGGCTGGAGCTGGAGGGTTCCATTTTCCACACCACCTCCGATACCGAGGTGATTTCCTACATCATCACCAAGGAACGCCTCACCGCCCCCTCCATCGAGGACGCCCTCTGCCGCGCCATGCGACGCATCCAGGGCGCATATTCCCTGGTGGTCATGTCCCCCAGCAAGATCATGCCGCCCGCGACCCCCACGGCTTCCGCCCCCTGTGCTACGGCACCCTGCCGGACGGCGGCTGGGTGGTCGCCAGCGAAAGCTGCGCCCTGGACGCGGTAGGCGCTTCCTTCGTCCGGGACGTGGAGCCCGGCGAGGTGGTGGTATTCGAGCCCTCCGGCGTGCGCTCCATCCGGGAGCACTGCGGCGAATGCAAGCCCTCCCTGTGCGTGTTTGAATACATCTATTTTGCCCGGCCCGATTCCGTCATCGACGGGGCCAGCGTACACGAAGCCCGGGTGCGCGCCGGGGAATTCCTGGCCATCAAACAGCCTGCCGACGCGGACATCGTGATCGGCGTGCCCGATTCCGGCCTGGACGCCGCCGTCGGCTACGCCCGGCAAAGCGGCATCCCCTACGGCATCGGCTTCATCAAAAACCGCTACATCGGCCGCACTTTCATTTCCCCCGGCCAGAAATCCCGCGAGGATAAAGTGCGCATCAAGCTGAACCCCATCGCTTCCGTGGTTCGCGGCAAGCGGGTGGTACTGATCGACGATTCCATCGTCCGCGGCACCACCAGCAAGCGCATCGTGAACCTGCTGCGGGACGCCGGAGCCACCGAAGTGCACTTCCGCGTCACCGCCCCGCCCTTCCTGAATCCCTGCTATTACGGCACGGACATCGATTCCCGGGAAAACCTGATCGCCTGCCGCCACACCATTCCCGAAATCGCGGAGATCATCGGCGTGGATTCCCTGGGCTATCTGGCCCAGGAGGACGTGCACTGCCTGGCGGACAGCAGCGCGTGCGGCGGCTACTGCGACGCCTGCTTCTCCGGCAAGAGCGCGCCAAGTCCCGGTTTGAGTACAAAAAAAGCGAAAGGCGGCCTGAGGAATGAAAAGCTATTCCGAATCCTATAAAGCCTCCGGGGTGGACATCACAGCGGGATACAAGGCCGTGGAGCTGATGAAGACCCATATCGCCCGCACGCTGACTGCCGGGGCCCTGGGCGGCGTGGGCGGCTTCGGCGGCCTGTTCGAGCTGGACGTAAAAGGCATGGAGCAGCCCGTGCTGGTGAGCGGCACCGACGGCGTGGGCACCAAACTGAAACTGGCCTTCCAGCTGGACAAGCACGGCACCGTGGGCACACCGTGGGCATCGACTGCGTGGCCATGTGCGTCAACGACGTGATCGTGTGCGGGGCGAAACCCCTGTTTTTCCTGGATTACATCGCCTGCGGCAAAAACGTGCCGGAGAGGATCGCCGAAATCGTAAGCGGCGTGTGCGAAGGCTGCGTGCAGTCCGGCGCCGCCCTCACCGGCGGAGAAACGGCGGAAATGCCCGGCTTCTACCCGGAAAACGAATACGATTTGGCGGGCTTCTGCGTGGGCGTGGTGGACAAGCCCAAAATTCTGGACAAATCCAAAGTGCGCCCCGGCGATACCCTCATCGCCCTGCCCTCCTCCGGCGTTCATTCCAACGGCTTTTCCCTGGTGCGGAAGATCATTGCCGATCTGGATCTGAACATGCCCTTCGGCGCTTCCACCCTGGGCGAAACCCTGCTGACCCCCACCCGCATTTATGTGAAGGATCTGCTGCCCCTGATCGAAAAGGGCCTCATCAAATCCGCCGCCCATATCACCGGCGGGGGCTTCTATGAAAACATTCCCCGCAGCCTGCCCGAGGGCGTGACGGCGAAAATCGACAAAAGCGCCCTGCGCACCCCGGAGATTTTCCGTTTCCTCCAGGAAAAAGGAAACATCCCCGAACGGGATATGTTCAACACCTTCAACATGGGCGTGGGCATGACCCTGACCTGCGCCCCCGAAAACGCCCTGAAAATCCTGTCCCTGTGCCCCGGCAGCTATGTGCTGGGCGAAATCGTAAGCGGGGACGAAGGCGTGGTGATCGCATGAGTACGGCGCGCACCGCCGTGCTGGTGTCCGGCGGCGGCACCAATCTGCAGGCCCTGATCGATGCGAAAGCGGCGGGCAGGCTGCCCCATGTGGAGTTCGTGTCCGTTATTGCATCCCGCCCCGACGCCTACGCCCTGAAACGGGCGGAAAACGCGCACATTCCCGGCCATGTGGCCCAGCGGAAGGGCAGCACCCAGGAAGCCTTTGAGCAGGAAATCCTGCGGCTGCTGGAAAAAGACGGCGTGCAGCTCATCATTCTGGCGGGGTTCATGAGCATCCTGTCCGAGGATTTCGT
>CACWWM010000353.1 GCA_902764565.1 uncultured Eubacteriales bacterium | reverse complement strand
GGGAGGAACGATAGTTTAACAGGGGGCTTCTTCAGCCCCCTGTACCCCTGAACCAGGAGATTTCATCTCCTGGACCTCTATTGCGGATGCTGCTTGATTGGGCATTTCAGATTGGTTCCCGAAGTTGTGTAAAGATATGAAAGCATATCTCCGTTGCGCTTCTGGCCCGGCGGCATAGCCGCCAAGCCGGATGCAACGCATCCGGAGAAAGCCGAAGAATAATCCTCTGGGGAAAGCAAGCTTTCCACCAGAGGATTTTCTCGGCTTTCTTTGGGCCAGAAGCCCGCAAAACCGTTGTCGCCTTACCGCCACAGGCGGAAGTTGCCGGTTTATTCCAACAACGTATCATCGCCCGTTGTGGGTCCAGGGTGGTCACCACCCTGGTGCGGGTCTGGGGCGCATAGCCCCAGCTTTTTCTTTTTTATCGGCTTTTCGCCATCACAGCTTCCGCACCGGGCGGACGTATTTCCAGAACCGTTTCGCATCGTGATAGAAGTAGAACACCCGGCCCTGGGCGGTATCCAGCTGATAGCCGAATTTCCCGTAATCCATGGCTTTCATGGCCGCTTCCATCTTTTCCTCCACGGCGCGGTTTTCCGTTTCAAAATCGAAGGGGCCGTGCTCGAACACCACGTATTCCCCTTCCGCCACGTCCATCAGCTGCATCTGGCTGGGCACCGGCCCCGCGTAATCGGCGGGGAGGCGCACGCCGTAGGCTTCCGCCAGAGGGATGCCCCAGGAGCAGATGCGGCCCGCAGGTTCGTTGATCCAGGCCATGAGCTGGCCGCTGGAAGCGTCCTCTCCCGTGCCGCCCACGTCGTCCAATTTTCCGGGGATGCTGTCCAGCAGGCCGCAGATGGTATCACAGTCACAGCCGGGGATTTTGGCTTCCTTCTGCCAGAAATCCCAGTACCCGATGCTTTCATAGTTCCGGATGTGCAGGAACTTATGGGCCGGGATATTCACAAAGTACGTTTTTACATCCTGTTTGCTTTCTTTCATGCCGTTCACGCTTCCTTCCAGCAGATAACAGTCGAAAGGATGCAGGATGGTTTGCAGCACCACCGGCACGGGATTTTTCCGGTATTCGGCGGGGGTGACGCCGTAGGCCGCCTTGAACGCCCGGGTGAACGCTTCCTGGGAGGAAAAGCCGTACTTCACCGCGATATCCAGAATACCCGTCTTGCCGTCCCGCAGCTCCTTCAAAGCGAAGGCCAGCCGCCGCAGGCGCAGATAATCCCGGAACTGCATGCCGGAGATTTCCGAAAACCGCCGGGACATATGGTATTCCGAATACCCCATGCGCTCAGAGAGAGCTTTCAGCGTCAACGCGTCGTCGTCTTCCCTTTTGATGCTCTCGTCCACCTGGTCGATGATATCCTGAACCGTCCTGTGCCACGCTGTCATTTCCCGCGCTCCTTTCGTCTGTTTCGGCACTATGATACAGCGGAAAAAGCCCGATCATTTGATTTGGATTGCTGTTTTTTAATTCTCTCCGAAGCCTGCAAAGGGGATATCGCGGATCAGGCATTCCGCCGCGTCCTCGATATCTTCCTCATCCACTTCCTCTCCTTCGCGGGCGCAGCATTCAAATTCGTCGACGATATTTTCAATGAGCACCATATCAATAAACAGCGGCAGCTGTGCGAGAAGCGCTTCCGAAACATCCGTTTCGCTTTTGTACCCTTCCAGGACGGTATCAAAATACCGCTTCATTCCTTCCATGCGCTTCGCCGCGTCCGGTTCAAACTGAAACCAACCTACGCCGTGGGTCCATAGATTCGCCAGGTCGAACATATACCAGCAATATATGCAGTTGTCGAAATCAAACACGGTCAAATCGCCGGTCTCCATATCGATATGGTAATTCCCGTCGCTGAAATCGAAATGCACCAACCCGAAAGAATCCCCATCCCTGGACAGATCACGGAAGCGATCCAGCCGTTTGGAAATCGCCTGTTTCAGTTCCGCGTACCGATCGGGGATCAGGCGGTGAATATAATCCATGCTGTACTTATCAAAAAAGCCCTCCCGGCGATGAACCGGCCGATAGGTTTTTGACAGCCGATGGATTTTCCCCAGGGCCTTCCCCGTATTGTAAAAATATTCCGACAGCGGCGCGCCGTCCCGGTAGCGATAGCCGTTATCCGCGATCAGCATGCCTTTCGCATACATAAACAGGCTGATATAGATGATCTGCCCCTGGTTTTCATAACGCTCGACCAGTCTTCCGTTGACAGAGGGCAGCACATCGGCTACCGGCGCGCCGTTCTCCTTGAGATAACGGATAAACTCGGCTTCCGCGAGATAGTCTTCCTCCCGCCTGTCCCCGATCGCCGATATACGCAGCGCATACCGGTTTTCACCGTCCATCCGGCAGATATGCGTTTGGTTCCTTCCGCCTTCGTGCTCGGAAACGGCGCTGCAATCATATCCGTCCAGTGCATAGAGAAGCTTTGCGGTTTCCAGCGCTTCCGCTTCCTGCGTTTGGGACAGCCGCGCCGCGGTAAAAGCATCAAAATCCGGTCTTCCCGCCATATCCATACGCACCTCTCCTTTCCGCCGTGAAAAACGGCCCAAAACGAAAAAACGGAGAGCATGATTTCCTGCTCCCCTCAAAGTCGAAGTGGTGGGATTCGAACCCACGGCCTTTTGGTCCCGAACCAAACGCGCTACCAGACTGCGCTACACCTCGAAAAAATGGAGCCGATAAAGGGACTCGAACCCTTGACCTGATGATTACGAATCAGCCGCTCTACCAACTGAGCTATATCGGCACACCGGCAATTC
>CACWWM010000352.1 GCA_902764565.1 uncultured Eubacteriales bacterium | reverse complement strand
CAGATGAACAAGCTGCTCAAGGTGCTGGAAGACCGGAAGGTGCATTTTGAATCGGCCTACTATAACCCGGACGATCCCGGCACGCCCCGCTGGGTGCATGAAATCTTCAGGGAGGGCCTGCCTGCCGATTTCCGCCTGGTGGGGGCTACCACCCGCAGCCCGGAGGAAATCTCTCCCGCCCTGCGCTCCCGCTGCATGGAAATCTTTTTCCGTGATTTGGAGCCGGAGGAGGTGTCCCGCATCGCCTATGAAGCGGCAAAACGGGCGGGCTTTCAGATGCACAGGAAAACGGCGAACCTGACGGGCCGGTACGCCGCCTGCGGGCGCGACGCGGTGAACATGGTGCAGATGGCGTCCGGCGTGGCGCAGTTGGAGGGCCGGTCGGAAATCAGGCTTTCGGACATGGAATGGGTGATCGAATCGGGCCACTACGCCCAGCGGCCCAGCCAGCAGGCGGCCCTGGAAAACCGGGTGGGGGCGGTGCATGGGCTGGCGGTGCACGGCAGCCACCAGGGGGCGGTCATGGAGATCGAGGCCGCCGTATGCCCGGGAACGGGCAGGGTGCTGGTGACGGGCATTGTGGAGGAAGAAGATATTGGCGGGGGAGGCCGCACCATGCGCCGGAAATCCACGGCCCACGCCTCGGCGGAAAACGTGGCCACCCTGCTGCGACGCATGGGATACCTGAACGGGGAAACCGACGTGCACATCAATTTCCCCGGCGGCGCGCCGGTGGACGGCCCCTCGGCGGGCGCGGCCATGACCGTGGCGGCGGTCAGCGCGCTCACCGGCAGGCCGGTGGACGGATCGGCGGCGGTGACGGGGGAGATCAGCGTGCAGGGCAAGGTGCTGCCCGTGGGCGGCGTGCCCGCCAAGGCGGAAGCGGCAAGGCGCTCGGGCCTTGCCCGGGTGCTGGCGCCCCGGGAAAACGCCATGGAGCGCTTCCGGCACGCGGACATCCAGATGGTGCTGGTGGACACGGTGCAGCAGGTGCTGTCCCTGATGCTGCTGCCCGCCGCCGCAACGGAGGAAAGCGCCGATGGAACGGCCGCCACATTCGATCCCCTTGCCGCCGCGCCTCTGCCTGTCCCCCAGGGAACAAGGCGCACGCAGGAACGGTTAATTGGGCTTTGAAGGGGGTCTGGGGCCGCGCAGGCCCCAGTATAGCCTCCATCGCAAGCCTTAGCGCAGGGCTGAGGCATTGCATTTTCCACGGGAATCAGGTATAATTTGAACTGCCGAAGCGGCGGCTTCGGAAGTATGACAGATCAGGAGTAAGTATGCCGAGAAAGAAAAAGAACCCCATGCTGCATTTGCCGCTGATCCCTCTGCGGGGCCTGATGGTGTTTCCCCATATGGTGCTGCATTTCGACGTGGGCCGCGCCCGCAGCGTGGCCGCCTTGGAGCAGGCCATGGTGGAGGATCAGCAGGTATTTTTGGTGGCCCAGCGGGACGGCGACGTGGAAGAACCCACCATGGAGGATTTCTGCCAGGTGGGCACCGTGGCGCTTATCAAGCAGGTGCTGAACCTGCCCGGCGACACCATCCGCGTGCTGGTGGAGGGCCGCCAGCGGGCGATCCTGCGGGCTGTGACCCAGGAGGAACCCTTCTGGGTGGCCGATTTGGAGGTGCCGCCTCAGGACGTGGTGATGACCCCGGAAATCGAGGCCATGGTGCGCACCACCCATGAATTGTTTGAGGAATACGCCCGGGCCTCCATGCGCGTGTCCGGGGAAACCCTGCGCTCCGTGGGCGACGTGGACAAGCCGGATCAGCTGGCCGACATCATCGCCGCCAACGTGCTCACCCGCGTGGAGGATCGGCAGGCCATTTTGGAGGAAATCGACGCCGCCCAGCGGCTGGAAACCCTCTGCGGCATCCTGATCCGGGAAACGGAGCTGGCGGGCATCGAAAAACAGGTGCAGAGCCGCCTGAAAAAGCAGATCGACAAGAACCAGAAGGATTATTACCTGCGGGAGCAGATCAAGGCTATTCAGGAAGAATTGGGCGACCGGGACGAAACCTATGTGGACGACCTGCGCAAAAGGGTTTCCGAAACGCCCATGAACGAGGAAGCCCGGGAAAAGGCCAACAAGGAACTGGATCGCTTGAGCCGCATGGCCCCCGGCACCCCGGAAATCGGCATCAGCCGCACCTATGTGGAATGGATCGTGGATCTGCCCTGGGGCAAATTCACCACCGACAACCTGGATTTGAAGCGCGCCCGCCGCATCCTGGACGAGGATCACTACGCCATGGACAAGGTGAAGGACCGGGTGATCGAATACCTGGCCGTGCGCCGCATGAAGGAAATGAACACCCAGGACGGCTCCATGAAAGGTCCCATCCTGTGCTTCGTGGGCCCGCCCGGCGTGGGCAAAACCAGTATCGTCAAGGGCATCGCCAAGGCCGTGGGCCGCAAGTTCGTGCAGATGAGCTTAGGCGGCGTGCGGGACGAAGCGGAAATCCGCGGCCACCGGCGCACCTATGTGGGGGCCATCCCCGGCCGCATCATCGAAAGCATGAAGCGGGCGGGTACCATGAACCCGGTGTTTCTCTTTGACGAAATCGACAAAATGAGCCACGATTTCCGGGGCGATCCCGCCTCCGCCATGCTGGAAGTGCTGGACGGGGAGCAGAACAGCGCCTTCCGGGATCATTACATGGAATTGCCCTTCGATCTTTCCAAGGTCATGTTCATCACCACCGCCAACACCATGGACACCATCCCCGGCCCCCTGCTGGACCGGATGGAAGTGATCGAGGTGCCCAGCTACACGGAAGAAGAAAAGCTGCATAT
>CACWWM010000351.1 GCA_902764565.1 uncultured Eubacteriales bacterium | reverse complement strand
GGTTTCCCCGCTTTCATTTTCCAGCCGCACATCCGTCAGATACGCGGCGGCCGTGCTGTCCTCCCGGAGGACGGAATCGGCGGAAAGCACGCCGCTCACCTGATATCTGCCCGGTTCCGGCAGGGCGGGGTTGGCGGCATAACCGCCCAGCAGCATGCCGAAAAACATGATTGCCGTCAGAATGCCTGCTATGCGTCTGCAGCCTAAGCGGGGCAGAACAAGTGCCGCGGCGATTCCACAGGCAACGCCCATCCCGTACAGCGCCGGACGCCACGGAAAAGAAGCGCCCGCCCATACACCCAGCCCATAGGCCGCCGCGGCGGCGGCCAGGGGACGCTGGTGATGAAACGGACGGGCTGCGGTCATAGGGCGATCACCATGCCGGGGGCGACGGCCTGAACGTGGGGGAACACCTGCTTTGCTTCCCGCACCAGGGTTTCCGGCGCGTGCTTCACGGGCAGATGGGTGAGGTACAGTTCCTTTGCCTCCGCCGCCAAAGCCAGCCGGGCCGCCCCTGCCGCGCTCATGTGGGGCTTTTGATCCGTCCATTCAGGGGTCAGGAAAGCCGCGTCCGCCAGCAGCACGTCGGCGTTCCGGGCGAACGCATCCAAACCGGGACAGTCGTTGGTATCCCCGGTGAAAACCAAAGCTTTTTCCCCGTCCGTCAGGCGAAGGGCCCGGCAGGGCACGGGATGGCGCACCGGCAGGGTGGTGACGTTCAGCCCCATGAACTCCAATTCCGCCGGGTAGGGCCGCACGTCAAAGGCGGGGGCCGTGAGCAGCGCGCGGAAGGGAGAAGCATCCTCCGGCGGCACGTAAACGGACAGGGTTTTGCCCGTGATTTCCAGGTAATAGCGCATCACCAGCAAATCGCTGGCGTGGTCAAAATGCAGATGGGACAAAAGCACCCCTTCCAGGGCGGCGGGATCCCACAGCTGCATGAGGCGGCCCATGATTCCCGCGCCGCAGTCCATGAGCAGCGCTTTGCCTGCGTGTTCCACCAGATACCCGCTGGTGCAGCCCCCGGCCACAGGATAGGGCCCGTGGCAGCCGATCACATGCAGCTTCATATCCGTTCCCTCACTCGATTTCAAATTTCCGGCTCACCCGATCCCGCCAGGCCAGGCCGATGTGGATATCCTCGCCCACGCGCACCCCTTCCCGGGAAAGGCGCTCCGTATGGGTGGCCAGGGCCAGCTCCGGGGTGTTGTTTTCCCCGCTCAGATGGCCCAGCATCACTTCCCGCACGCCGGTTTCCAGAAGCGAAAGCAGCCCCTCGGCGCTGGCCAGATTGGACAGATGGCCGTGATTGCCCAAAATGCGCTGCTTTAAGTACAGGGAATAGTGGGGATTGAGCATCAGCAGGTCGGGGTCGTGGTTGCTTTCCAGCAGCAGCACGTCCGTTCCGGCCAGGGTTTTCACCACGCTTTTCTTCATATATCCCATGTCCGTGGCCGTGGCGGCGCTGCGCCCGCCGTAAAACACCCGGTAGCCTACCGGGTCCGCCGCGTCGTGGGGAATGGAAAAGGGAAGCAGCGCCAAATCGCCGATATAAAAATCTTCATCGTCCTCGATGATCCGCCGGTTGCCCGGGGCAATTTCGCCCACCGTGCGGGCCATGGCGTTCCAGGTGCGCTCGTTGGCGTATATGGGCAGGTGATATTTCCGGCTTAAAATGCCCACGCCCTTTACGTGGTCGCTGTGCTCGTGGGTGACGGCGATGCCGTTCAGGGTTTCCGGCAGCACGTCGATCTGCCGCAGGGCTCCTTCGATGGCCTTGCCCGTCATGCCCGCGTCGATCAAAATTCTGGTATCTCCCGCGCCGATGAACAGCGCGTTTCCGCTGCTCCCGCTGAACAGCGGGCAAAAAGTAAACCGCATTTCCTTGTCCTCTCCGGGAAAATGATCGTCATTCCTGCTTATTATAATCAAAAACGGCCATTCTGGCAAGTGGCGCGGAAAAGCGCCACGGCTTACGCAAGAATTACAAATTGGGGATTTGACGGGGAGACGCTGGGCGCTCCGCGCGCCCAGACCTGCGCCAGGGAGATGATCTCCCTGGACCCTCTCCTGCGGATGGCACTTGGCGCGTTATGACAGCTTGATTCCCGCTGTCGCTTGAATGGGGCAGCCCTGCTTGATGACTTTGTGCTTCTGGCCCGGCGGCTGAAAGCCGCCAACCCGGATGCAAAGCATCCGGGGAAAGCCGGGGAATAATCCCGTAGGGGAAAGCGAGCTTTCCCCCTGGGATTTTCCCGGCTTTCTATGGGCCAGAAGCTTCAAGCTTTCGTAAACCCCAGCGCGGCAGGCGGAAGTTGTCTGTTCTTCCAAACAAAGTTTTGTCGCCGGTCGGTGTCCAGAGGTCGAAGACCTTTGGTCGGGGGGGTGGGGGCGGAGAGCCCCCGGTACTATATTCTTTGCGCACGCCAAAAAACCATTAATAATTGTTGAAACAGATTTAGATGGTTCGCAACTCTCTCTGGAGAACTCTAAAAAATCAAATGCAGCATAGATATAATCTCCTGATTTGATTATCCGCAACAGGAATGGCCTATATTGGAAAAGCCAAGATAGGGTTTCCCAATATAGGCCGCGTAGAACTCTGACTTTTACATCGTCTTTCTTCCAATTGATTGATTGATCTGAAAACACAACTTAGAAAACAATTTGGCATACCAATTATTGCTCCACCAATTTATTCATGAATTTAGATGCGGGATGAGAAATCGTTCCAGACAAGGAACGAAGCCGCAGGAATACAGAACGTATTTCAAGGTTGAGTGACGCTGTATGGGACGATTGATCGCCCGCAAA
>CACWWM010000350.1 GCA_902764565.1 uncultured Eubacteriales bacterium | reverse complement strand
GAATTCCAGACGCACCCGGTCGCTGCCGCCCATGGATTCCAGGGTGCCGCGGCGGCGGCCGATCTTTTCGATGACGGCGCCCGCATAGGCCTGGGGCACGTCGGCCACCATGCGCTCGATGGGCTCCTGCTTGCGGCCGTCCTCATAGTGATAAATGACCTCGGGCTTGCTCACCTGGAACTCGTAGCCCTCGCGGCGCATGGTTTCGATGAGGATGGACAGGTGCAGTTCGCCGCGGCCCCACACTTCAAACTGATCCGGGGTCTCCCCGTCCTTTACGCGCAGGGATACGTCGGTTTCGATTTCCCGGTACAGCCGGGCGCGCAGATGGCGGCTGGTGACAAACTGGCCTTCCCGGCCCGCAAAGGGCGAATCGTTGACAGAGAAGGTCATGGTCACGGTGGGTTCGGTAATGGCCACGAAGGGCAGGGGTTCGGGGGTGGAGGGGTCGCACACCGTATCGCCGATGGAAATATCGGCAAGGCCGGTGAGGGCCACGATATCCCCCATGCTCACGGTTTCAGCGCCCACGCGCTTGAGGCCGTCGTACAGGGAAAGGCCGGTGAGCCGCCAGGGGGCGGACACCTGATCGTTTTCGGCGTTGCAGCGCACCACCATCATGTTGTCCTTTAACGTGCCCCGGGTAATGCGGCCGATGCCGATGCGTCCCACATACTCGCTATAGTCGATGGTGGAAATCAGCACCTGGGCGGGGCCTTCGGGGTCGCCCTCGGGAGCGGGAATGTACTTCATGATGGTATCGAACAGGGGCCGCAGGTCGGTGCCGGGCTGGGAAAGATCCAGCGTGGCCGTGCCCTGCCGGGCGGAAGCGTAAATAATAGGCCGGTCCAGGGTTTCGGGGTCGGCGTCCAGCTCGATGAGCAGGTCCACCAGCTCGTCCACCACTTCTTCGCAGCGGGCGTCGGGCCTGTCCACCTTATTGACCACCAGCAGCACGGGCAATTTAAGCCCCAGGGCCTTTTGCAGCACGAAGCGGGTCTGGGGCATGGGGCCTTCAAAGCTGTCCACCAGCAAAAGCACACCGTCCACCATTTTCAGCACGCGCTCCACCTCGCCGCCGAAATCGGCGTGGCCGGGGGTGTCAACGATGTTGATTTTGGCGTCGCCGTAGTGCACGGCGGTGTTCTTGGCCAGAATGGTGATGCCGCGTTCCCTCTCCAGGTCGTTGGAGTCCATCACGCGCTCCGCCACCTGCTGGTTCTGACGGAAAACGCCGCCCTGGCGCAGCATCTGGTCCACCAGGGTGGTCTTGCCGTGGTCAACGTGGGCAATAATGGCAATATTACGGATATCGTTCCGAATCATACGTGTTTCTCCCTCCAGTTGGCTGAAAAACCAACAAGGTATTGTATATCGTTTCCGCGGCGTTTGTCAACCGGAAATTTTCAGTTTTTCCTTGATTTCAGGGGATTTTTCGCAAAAAAACGCCCCCGCGCGGGGCGGAGGCGTCCAGGATACTGAAAGCGTGATTATTTCCGTTCCTTGATTTCCTTTTCCAGCTTGGCGGCGAAATCCTCCAGGCTGTACACGGCGGTCTGGTCGGTCTCCCGGTCGCGGACGGAAATGTTGTTTTCGGCGATTTCCTTTTCGCCGATGATGATCATGTAAGGCACCTTGTCTTCCTGGCGGGCGTAGCGGATCTTGTAGCCGATCTTCTCGTTGCGGTCGTCCAGCTCGGCGCGGAAGCCATGGTCGCGGTAGAAGGCGTACACCTTTTCGGCGTACTCCATGCTCTTGTCGCTTACGGGCAGCACCTTCACCTGAACGGGGGCCAGCCACACGGGGAAAATGCCCTTGGTTTCTTCGATCAGGTAAGCCATGAAGCGGTCCAGGGAGCCCAAAATGGCGCGGTGCAGCACCACGGGGGTCTTTTCTACGCCGTCCTTATCGATGTATTTCAGGTTGAACTTGGCGGGCAGGCAGAAGTCCAGCTGGCAGGTGGACAGGGTGTATTCCGCGCCGACGGCGGGCTTCACGTTCACGTCCAGCTTGGGGCCGTAGAAGGCCGCTTCGCCGATTTCCTCGGTGAACTTGATGCCCAGCTCGGTGAGCA
The DNA here is from genome assembly GCA_902764565.1 of uncultured Eubacteriales bacterium. GTDB lineage: Bacteria > Bacillota > Clostridia > Christensenellales > Aristaeellaceae > RUG563. The sequence goes on along the minus strand of CACWWM010000350.1, from coordinate 745 downwards.
CTTCGCGCAGGGCGCTTTCCGCCTTTTCCCACATTTCGTCGTCCTGGTGATACTTGACTTTATCTTCCGGGTCGCGCAGGGACAGGACGCAGCGGTAGTCTGTAATGTTGAAATCCTTGTAGGTGCTGAAAATCAGGTCGCACACCGCGCTCACTTCGTCCTTGATCTGGTCGGGGGTGACGAACAGGTGGGCGTCGTTCTGGCAGAAGTGGCGGCCGCGCTCGATGCCCTTCAGGGTGCCGCTGGCTTCAAAGCGGAAGTCGTGGGCAATTTCGCCGATGCGGATGGGCAGATCGCGGTAGGAGTGGGGCCGGTTGGCGTAGATGCGCATATGATGGGGGCAGTTCATGGGCCGCAGCACGAAGGCTTCGCCCTCCACCTCCATGGCGGGGAACATGTTGTCCTTATAGTGATCCCAATGGCCGCTGGTCTTGTACAGATCCACCGTGCCCACGCAGGGGGTCAGCACGTGCTGATAGCCCAGCAGCCGTTCCTTTTCCCGGATGTAGTTTTCCAGCTCCTGCCACAGGGTATAGCCCTTGGGCAGGAACATGGGCAGGCCCTTGCCAACCAGATCGTCGGTCATAAAGAGCTGCATGTCCTTGCCGATGCGGCGGTGATCCCGGGCCTTGGCTTCTTCCACTTCCTTCAGGTAAGCGGCCAGCTCGTCCTGGTTGCGGAAGGCCACGCCGTTCAGGCGGGTGAGCATCTTGTTCTTCTGGTCGTTCTTCCAGTACGCGCCGGA
>CACWWM010000349.1 GCA_902764565.1 uncultured Eubacteriales bacterium | reverse complement strand
CGCACATGCCGTCAAATCCGCAGTTCCAGGAAGCGTCGTAAGGCCCGGTATAAATCCCCTCTGCCGAAAGGCGGCCTTGAATGTCCGGCACTTCGGGCGGCATGCGGTAATCCGAAAGATTGATATACAGGCTCACTTCCCGGTACTTTTCCTGAAAACCCATGGCCGGGAAAAAGCCGTGTCCCGCGCAGCCCGTATCCAGCCCCGGCATGTTGTTGTGATCGTGGCCGGGGGTGCCGGGGATGCGCCAATCCAGGTTCACGGGGTTCAGGCTGGAAATGTACAGGGTATGCGCGCCCCGCGCTTTCATCCGGGCTTTCAGCGCGGCAAGCAGGGCCTTGCCCACGCCCCGGCCCCGGTACGCGGGAGCGGTCATCACGCAGGTTAAGTAAGCGCATCCGGGCCGGGCCAGGGCGAAGGTGCCGGGGGCCACCCCGTGGATGAAGCCCGCGATTTGCCCGTCCGTTTCCGCGATCAGCAGGTTTTCCGCCTCGCACCCGTCGTTTTTCAGGAATTTCCGTTCAAAGTATTCCTTCGTCAGCGGATAATACAGCACGTCCCCCGCGTCCACGCAGGCGTTCCACACGGCCAGAACGCCGTTTTCGTCCTCCTGCCGGAAGGGACGGATGATGATATCCCCCATATGCCGTCTTCCTTTCACGCGCTGTAAAAACGTCTGTTTTCCCTGCCATTATACACCAATCGCCGGTTTTACGGAAGCGCCTTTTGAAAAAATCCCGGCATGGACAAGCGGCCCAAAAAATGTTATACTATATATTGGTATGTTATGCTGACTTTCGGGAGGTATGGTCCTTGAACGAACAGGAAAACGCCCGGCTGGAAAAGCTTTTGGAAACCGTGCAGAAGCCCGCCCGCTACATCGGCGGGGAAATGAACAGCGTGCGCAAGGATTGGAACAGCGTGCGCTGCACCTTCGGCTTCTGCTTTGCCGATACCTATGAGATCGGCATGAGCCACCTGGGCATGAAAATTCTGTATTATCTCATCAACCAGCGGCCCGACGCCCTGTGCGAAAGGCTATTCATGCCGGACGCCGACATGGCCGACAAAATGCGGGAAGAAAACATTCCCCTCTTTTCCCTGGAAAGCCGCAAGGCCCTGAACCATTTCGATATCGTGGGCTTCACCCTGCAATACGAAATGAGCTACACCAACATTCTGGAAATGCTGGATCTGGGTCGCATCCCCATTTTCGGCAGGGACCGCGGGGAAAGCGACCCCATCGTGGTAGCCGGGGGCCCCTGCGCCTTTAACCCGGAGAATTTGGCGTACTTCATCGACGCTTTCATGATCGGCGACGGCGAGGACGTGATGCACGAGCTGATCGACGTGATCCGGGACGGGCGGGAAGCGGGCCTTTCCCGGAAAGACATTCTGTGCAATCTGGCGAAGCTGGAAGGCGTGTATGTGCCCTCCCTGTACGACGCGGAATACAACGAGGACGGCACCCTCAAATCCTTTGCGCCCAATGACCCCGCCGCCCCGAAAACCGTGAAAAAGCGGGTGGTGAAGGATTTATCCTCCGCCGTGTACCCCGAAAATATCCCCGTGCCCTATACGGAAATCGTGCATGACCGCATGGTGCTGGAAATCATGCGGGGCTGCACCCGGGGCTGCCGCTTCTGCCAGGCGGGCATGCTGTACCGCCCGGTGCGGGAGCGCAGCATGGACAGGCTCCTGGAACTGGCGGATAAATTGCAGCAGTCCACCGGCTACGAGGAAATGAGCCTTTCCTCCCTTTCCTCCGGGGACTTTACCTGCCTGCCCCAGCTGATTCAGGCGCTCATGGACCGCTACAAGGAAAAGCGGGTGAGCGTGAGCCTGCCCAGCATGCGCATCGACAACATCGTAAAGCAAAGCCTGGAAGAAACCCAGCAGGTGAAAAAATCGGGCCTCACCCTGGCCCCCGAGGCGGGCACCCAAAGGCTTCGGGACGTAATCAACAAGGGCGTGACCGAAGACGACCTGATCCGTTCCGTCACCGACGCCTTTGAGTGCGGCTGGAGCAGCGTCAAGCTCTATTTCATGATGGGCCTGCCCACGGAAACGGACGAGGACTTGCAGGGCATCGGCCACCTGGCCAAAAAAGTGGTGGACGCCTATTATTCCCTGCCCAAGGAAAAGCGCAGCAAAAACGGCGTGCGGGTGACGGCTTCGGCCAGCGTGTTTGTGCCCAAGCCCTTCACGCCCTTCCAGTGGGCCGCCCAGGACACCCTGGAAACGGTGCACGAAAAGCAGGCGAAGCTAAGGCAGTATCTGAAGCTCAAAAACGTGCATTTCAACTGGCACGAAAGCGAGCTTTCCCTGCTGGAAGCCTGCATTTCCCGGGGCGACCGCCGCATCTGCGACGTGATTTACGCCGCCTGGAAACGGGGCTGCCGCCTGGACAGCTGGATGGAGCATTTCAAGTACGACCAGTGGTTAGGGGCCTTTGAAGACTGCGGCCTGGACGTGGCCTTCTACGCCTACCGGGAACGCTCCTACGACGAGCTGCTGCCCTGGCAGTTCATCGACGCGGGCGTGACCATGGATTACCTCAAGCGGGAAAACGAAAAGGCCAAACAGGTGAAAACCACCCCGGACTGCCGCCACGGCTGCAACGGCTGCGGCCTGCACACCTGGGGCGTGTGCGACTGGGTAAAGAACCCGCCGCTGAAGGGCAAAGCGCAGACCGCCGCGCCCTTAGCCGACTAAAAAGAGTTGAGAGTTGGGAGTTGAGAGTTGAGATCTATATAGTTGGATGATTCGGAAACCGTTGTACAGACTATTTTATCTCAACTCCCAACTCTAAACTCTCAACTC
>CACWWM010000348.1 GCA_902764565.1 uncultured Eubacteriales bacterium | reverse complement strand
TATTTTACCGATAAGGACTGACAAAGGCATATTTTCCATCCGGTGGCAGATCACCTTGGGCTTTCTGCTGATCGTGGGTGTTTCCTTTTCCATTATGGCCAATTCGCTCACCAGCATGGTGGGCGATTATCTGTTTGAGCAGCGTATCCGCACGGATGGGGCCAGCGTGGAAAGCCTGGCCGTGCGCATCGCGCCGCTGCTGGAGCGCTCCGATACCGACGCCCTCTATGAGCAGCTCACCAGCGCCGGGGGCGAACTGGGCGGGCGGCTGCTGGTGCTGGATAAGGATGGAAAAGTGCAGGTGGATACCTACACCGCCCTCAACGGCACCCGCATCACCTATCCCGAGGTGGCCAGCGTGCTGGTGCGGGGCGACATGGCGGATTATGGCGTCCATGCCCTGGGCAGCGACGGCGAAATCAAGGAGATCCGCAATTTCCTGTTCAGCCGCGCCCAGGATACCACCTGGGTGGGCTATTGCACCGCGGGCATCATCAGCCGGTCGGACGTCATCGGCGTGCTGCTGCTGGCCTCGCCCGTGCAGGCCATGATGAGCAACCTCTACGAGCTGCGCGACCAAATGCTGCTCATCTTCCTGGTGGTGGCCGTGTTCGCCGTGCTCTTTTGCCTGATCTTCTCCCAGATCATCACCAAGCCCGTCACGGCGCTGACCAAAGGTATCCAGAGCATGGCCCGGGGCGATTTTTCCACCCGGGTCAAGGTGCAGGGCTCCGGCGAGATCAGGCGATTGGCCCGCACCTTCAACTCCATGAGCGAGAAGATCGAATCCCTGGATCAGGCCAGAAACCAGTTTGTTTCCAACGCCAGTCACGAGCTCAAAACCCCGCTGGCCACCATGAAGATCCTCATCGAATCCCTGATCTATCAGCCCGAGATGGAAAGCGGTCTGCGCACGGAATTCCTGACCGATATCAACCGGGAGATCGACCGGCTGTCCTCCATCGTCAGCGACCTGCTGACCCTGGTGCGCATGGACGTGAAGGACGTGAAGCTCAGCCGCGAAAACATGAGCCTGGCGGCCCTGGTGAAGGATACCGAGCACCTGCTGACGCCCTTGAAGGAGAAGCGGAACCAAAAGCTGGTGCTGTCCCTCCAGGACGACTGCGATATGTACGCCGACCGAACCAAGCTCCAGCAGGTGGTGTACAACCTGATGGAAAATGCCTTCAAGTACACCCAGGAGGGCGGCACCGTGTGGGTCACCCTGCAAAAATCCGGCCGCAGCGCCGTGCTCAAGGTGCAGGATAATGGCCCCGGCATCGCCGCGGAGCACCTGCCCCACATCTTCGACCGCTTCTATCGCGTGGATAAGGCCCGCAGCCGGGAGGCCGGCGGCACCGGCCTGGGATTGGCCATCGTGCATCAGCTGGTCATGCTCCACGGCGGCGAGATCCGCGTGGAGAGCGAGGTGGGCGTGGGCACCACCTTCACGGTGGAACTGCCCCTGCACCAAGGATAACTGAACAAATATACGCCCCGCGGCATAGGATGGCCGCGGGGTGATTTTTTGATGGATACCATGCAGTTTATTGCCTGCGTGCTGCAAAACGCCTGCCGCATTCGGGGATATAAACTGGGCCATGACGGCTCGGACGGTTACAGCGATTGCATCGGTTTGATCATCGGCGCTCTGGCCTTGGGCGGCGTTTCCTGGCCCGGCATCAACGGCACCAACTACACCGCCCGTTATCTGGTGGACGGCCTGCGGCAAAACGCCGATCTCAAAATGGGAGATCTGGTGTTCAAGGCCCGGTTGCCGGGAGAAAAGGGCTACGACCTGCCGCCTCGCTATGCGGATAGCCCGGATCAGCTGGATTACTACCACGTAGGCGTGGTGCTGCAGGCGGATCCCGTGCGCATCGTCCATTGCACCGCCGGCGGCGTGCGGCTGGATGAAAAACGCGGCGACTGGCAGTACAGCGCCTGGCTGCGGCTGATAAAGAATCAGCAAACCTATGCCGCCACCGTGACCGCCGAAAACGGCTGGGCCCTTGGCCCCGGGGAGCGGACGGCGGTGCCCCTGACGGCGCTGGAGCTGTCTCTGTGCTCCGGCGCCGGAAACACGGACGTCCGGGTGATGATCCTGGAGGAGCTCTGAGACCATGACGCTGGGAGAGGGAAAAATCAAAGTCTACATGCTGCTGGACGAACACAGCGCCAGTCTGTCAACCATCCCGACTCGTTTTTGCCATGTCCAACATAGCATGCTTCATCTTCCTTTTTACCCGAAGAACGTAACCACCATGAATCGTCATCAGTAAAAATAAGATTGTTCTTTGAACTGACAAAACGGTTTACCTGAACCTTATCATCTTTCAGAAGTTTCACTTCAGCGCGGCTTAATAAAAACACCTTGTCCTTTGTTTTCTCCTTTGCGGACACAGGCCATTTTTCTTCTATAGATTCCCCTCCTGTTTCTATATCAACAGACAGAATAGCTTTGCGTTCCTCCTCAGAAAAAGCTTCCCTAATAAATGAACCATTTAGCCATGTTCTAATAGAACTATTCTTCCAACTATATTTCCCTTTGTTCAAATTATATTGCTTATAATCAAGCGGATACTTACTGACCAAAAATAGTTTGGTCCCATCTTGTTTTAAAACTATCCATTCAATAGGTTCATTTCCATTATCAACAGATCCCAGTCCCTCAACGCCCATATCCCATTGATCATAAGATCCAAAGATAACGCAATTTTCTGACTGATTAACTTCAACCGGAGGTTTTATCTCAGGGTTTTAAATATATGGATAATGGGCCTATAGCTCAGTTGGTTAGAGCAACCGGCTCATAACCGGTCGGTCCTTGGTTCGA
>CACWWM010000347.1 GCA_902764565.1 uncultured Eubacteriales bacterium | reverse complement strand
GGACACGGGAATGATGGTGGGCCCGTTCACGGTGGGGATGGGCTCCCCGATCACCGTGTTCACGTCCACCATATCCTTGATGTTTTCCAGGGTGGTCTGCATTAAATCGCCGATGGGATGGTCCATAAAGCACCTCCGAAGTTTTTAGTGAGAAGTTGCACAGAATTAAGAGTTGAGAGTTGGGAGTTGAGAGTTGAGATTAAGATAGTAGATATGTCCTATTTCCAGAGTGAACAGCGTATATCATCTCCACTCTCCACTCTCCGCTCTCAACTCTGACTTTGCCCTCTTTTCCACATGCGCCACGCCACCAGCAGTATGCCCAATCGGCTTTCCGCTATGCACACCGCCCGGAGCGCCGTTTTGCCGCCCAGGGCCGGGACGCAGCGAAAGCGCAGGAAAGGCAGGGCACCGCCGACGGCCCGGAGCGTTCCGGCGGCCAGGGCCAGGGCCGCCGCGTCTCCGCCGCCTAAGCGCATGGCCACGCTCAGGGTATTTACCCGCACCGCTCCGCGCAGGGCGGCGTTCTTTCCGTTGGATCTGAGCAGCAGGCCAAGCAGCTTGAGACCCAGACCCGACCGGCTTTTCCCTTGGGGGAGAGGCAGGCTTTTTCCGTGAAAGGCAGCCGTCAGCCGCAATTGTCCCGCTGCGCCGCGCGCCAAGGTAAAATCCGCCTGCTCCCGCAGGCCCCAGATCATCAGCCCCACCGCGCCGCGAAGCCCGTTTTCATCCCACTGTACCCGAACCCCTGCCCGCAGCGGCGCGATGAACAGCAAAAACAGCGCAAGCCCGAACCATGCCATGCCTTTCGCCTCCCCGCCGTTTTTATTCTGAAGAAAATGAGCGGTGAATATACGCCCGGGGCCTCCCGCGGCGCGGAACCGCGCAGCCGCGCCTGAAAAAACAGCGTGGAGCATGTTTTATATGGTCATTATCTGTACAAAATTGTTCAAAAATTATCACAAAACAGCCCATTTTGCCGTTCCATTGCTTGACAGATGCGGTTCGATAGACGTATAATGTTGAATCGGAGAAGAAGCGGGAAAAATACGGGTTTTCCGCATCTTATAATTCTTAAGGAGGACTGATCCCCATGGCTATCAAATTGACCATTGACGGTAACGGGGCGGTTAGCCACATCGCGTATGCGTTCAGCGACGTAGCTGCGATTTACCCCATCACGCCGTCCTCCACTATGGCCGAGTACATCGACGAGTGGGCCGCGCAGGGCCGCAAAAACCTGTTTGGCCAGACCGTTCATGTGGCTGAAATGCAGAGCGAAGCCGGCGCCGCCGGCGCTGTGCACGGCTCTCTGGCCGCCGGCGCTCTGACCACCACCTTTACCGCTTCCCAGGGCCTGCTGCTGATGATCCCCAACATGTACAAGATCAGCGGCGAGCTGCTGCCCGGCGTGTTCCACGTTTCCGCCCGCGCCCTGGCCGCCCATGCCCTGAGCATTTTCGGCGACCATGCCGACGTGATGGCCTGCCGTCAGACCGGCTTTGCCATGCTGGCCTCCGGCTCCGTTCAGGAAGCCCACGATATGGCCCTGGTCGCTCACCTGAGCGCCATCAAGGGCTCCGTTCCCTTCCTGCACTTCTTCGACGGCTTCCGCACCAGCCATGAAATCCAGAAGATCGACGCCTGCGAGCTGGACGAGATCGCCAAGCTGGTGGACTGGGACAAGATCAACGAGTTCCGCGCCCGTGCCCTGAACCCCGAACATCCCCATCAGGCGGGCACCGCCCAGAACCCCGACATCTACTTCCAGAACCGCGAAGCTGCCAACAAGTACTACAACGCCATTCCCGAAATCGTGGAAGCTTACATGGGCGAAGTGGCCAAGGTGACCGGCCGCGCCTACAAGCTGTTCGATTACTACGGCGCGCCCGACGCTGAAGAAGTGATCGTCGCCATGGGTTCCGGCTGCGAAGCCATCCAGGAAACCATCGACGTGCTGCTCAAACAGGGCAGGAAGATCGGTGTGGTGAAGGTACACCTGTTCCGTCCCTTCTCCGCCAAGCACTTCATGGCTGCCGTGCCCGCCACCTGCAAGAAGATCGCGGTGCTCGACCGCACCAAGGAGCCCGGCTCCCTGGGCGAGCCTCTGTTTGAAGACGTTGTTGCCGTGCTGGCCGAAAACGGCCGCAAGGACATCCAGGTCGTCGGCGGACGCTACGGTCTGGGCAGCAAGGAATTCAACCCCACCATGGTCAAGGCTGTGTACGACAACCTGGCCAAGAAAGAGCCCAAGAACCACTTCACCGTCGGCATCAACGACGACGTGACCGGTTCCAGCCTGGAGCTGGGCGAGCTGCTCAACGCCGCCCCCGCGGGCACCGTGTGCTGCAAGTTCTACGGTCTGGGCTCCGACGGCACCGTGGGCGCCAACAAGAACTCCATCAAGATCATCGGCGACCACACCGACAAGTATGCCCAGGCGTACTTCGCCTATGACTCCAAGAAGTCCGGCGGTCTGACGGTGAGCCATCTGCGCTTTGGCGACGTGCCCATCCGCAGCACCTACCTGATCGACGCGGCCGACTTCATCGCCTGCCACAATCCCGCCTATGTGACCATGTACGACATGGTTTCCTCCCTGAAGGACGGCGGCACCTTCCTGCTCAACAGCCAGTGGGCGCCCGACGACATGGACGCGCATCTGCCCGCCGCCATGAAGCAGCTTCTGGCCAAGAAGCACGCCAAGTTCTACACCATCGACGCCATTGACCTGGCCGCGACAGAAGAACTGGGACGCCATCGACATCGCCATCTCCGGCCTGAAGGAAGTCAAGGTTCCCGCTGAATGGGCCAACGCCACCACCGGCGCCGTGCCCATGAAGGTGGAAGCCAGCGAATACTTCGACACCCTGATCCGGCCCATCCTGGCCCAGGAAGGCGATCAGCTGCCCGTCAGCGCGTTCGACCCCCGCGGCTTCGTGGAAACCGGCACCACCAAGTACGAAAAGCGCGGCATCGCCGTGAAGGTGCCCGAATGGATCCCCGAAAACTGCATCCAGTGCGGCCAGTGCTCGCTGGTTTGCCCCCACGCCTGCATCCGTCCCATCCTGGTGAAGGAAGGCACCGAAAAGCCCGAAGGCTTCGTGGTGGCCCCCAAGACCATCGGCAAGGAACTGGCCGGCTATCAGTACCGTATGCAGGTCAGCCCCCTGGACTGCACCGGCTGCGGCAACTGCGTGGAAGTGTGCCCCGCCAAGACCAAGGCTCTGGAAATGAAGCCCCTGGACGAACAGCGCAAGGAAGAAAAGAACTGGGAATTCGCCATGAAGCTGCCTAAGCCCGAGGTGCAGATCAATCCTGCCACCGTGAAGGGCAGCCAGTTCCTGCAGCCCCTGTTTGAATTCTCCGGCGCCTGCGCGGGCTGCGGCGAGACTCCCTATGTGAAGCTCGTTACCCAGCTGTTCGGCGACCGCATGATGATCGCCAACGCCACCGGCTGCTCCTCCATCTACGGCGGCTCCGCTCCCACCTGCCCCTACACCACCAACGAAAAGGGCCAGGGCCCCGCTTGGGCCAACAGCCTGTTTGAAGACAACGCCGAGTTCGGCTTCGGCATGAACCTGGCCACCGCCCAGCGCCGCGCCAAGCTGGCCGAGAACGTGGAAAAGCTGATCGCCGTGGAATGGGCGCAGCAGGCCATCAAGGACGCCGGCAAGGAATGGCTGGAGAACATGGACGACGCCGAAGGCAGCCGCGCCGCTGGCGAAAAGCTGCTGGCCGCCTGCAAGGACGGCATCGACATGACCGGCGTTGGACGCCGACCTGCTCACCAAGAAGTCCATCTGGATCTTCGGCGGCGACGGCTGGGCCTATGACATCGGCTACGGCGGCGTGGATCACGTGCTGGCCCAGAACCAGGACGTGAACGTGCTGGTCCTCGATACCGAAGTGTACTCCAACACCGGCGGACAGGCCTCCAAGTCCACCCCCACCGGCTCCGTGGCGAAGTTCGCCGCCGCCGGTAAGCGCACCAAGAAGAAGGATCTGGGCATGATGGCCATGAGCTACGGCTACGTGTACGTTGCCACCGTCGCCATGAGCGCCAATCCCGCCCAGCTGATCAAGGCCATGATCGAAGCCGAGAAGTATCACGGCCCGTCCCTGATCATCGCCTACGCGCCCTGCATCAACCATGGTATCAACATGAGCAAGGCCCAGGCCGAAATCAGGAAGGCTGTGGCTGCCGGTTACTGGCCGCTGTACCGCTACAATCCCGAACTGGATCAGCCTCTCACCATCGACAGCAAAGATCCCACCGAAAGCTATCAGGACTTCATCCGCGGCGAGACCCGTTACCAGACGCTGCTGAAGATGTTCCCCGATGCCGCCGAAAAGCTCTTTGCCCAGAACGAAGAGGATGCCAAGGTCCGTCTTGCCAACTACAAGCGGATGGCCGGCAACTGATTCTTTCCGGAACAGCAAAAACAATAAAACCGGGGCTGCCTCGTATGAGGCAGCCCCATCTTTATGCTTTTGAAACGCCGGAGGATTGTTTATTCCAGCGTGTACGCGCCGTTCCCTTCCGCTCGGATCTCCGTTTCATAGAAGGCCCGCATGCCGTAGGCCGATGTCCAGGGTGTTGACGGACACATGGCTGCCGGAAATGTTGCCCAGGGTGCCGCCGCCGGGCAGATCGGACCGGTTGGCGTAATGCTGCACCGGTACCCCGGCTTTTTCGCAGATGTGGTGGAACACCGCTTCGCTGACCCCGTCGGTGGTATATTTCTGGTTGGCGTTGAACTTGATCACGATGCCCTGATTCATTTCGGTTTGGTTCAGGGGATCGGAATACTCCGGATGGTTGGGATGCATGGCGTGGGCGTTGTCGGCGGACAGCATGAAGCTGTGGGCGAGCAGGGTGTAATAGTCCTCCTCCGGACGGCCCAGGGCCAGCACCACGCGGCGCAGCACATCGTAAAGGAAGGTGGAATCGGCCCCCTGCTTGGTGGTGCTGCCCACCTCCTCGTTATCGAACACGCAGCACACGTTGGCGTGACGGCCGGGCTTGGCCGCTTTCAGGGCCTCCACGGAGGCGAAGGCACATTCCAGATCGTCCAGCCGGGGGGCGGAAACGAATTCCTCCTTCACGCCCCACACCCGGCCTTCCATCCGGTTGTACAGGAACAGGTCGGCCCCCAATAAATCCTTTTCCGAAACGCCCGCCGCTTTTGCGATTTCCGCCCGGAAGGTATTCCTGGCGTCCCCTGTTCCCCATAGGGGATAGGTGTCCACCGCCGGGTTGAATTTGTAGCCGTCGTTCACCTGCCGGTTCATGTGAATGGCTACGTTGGGGATCACGCACATGTCCCGGTCCAAATTCACCAGCACGGAAGCGACGCCTTTTTCGGTGCGCACCAGGGCGCGGCCCGCCACGGACAAGGGCCGGTCAAACCAGCTGGACATGATCATGCCGCCGTAGCGTTCCGTGTCCAGCTGCACATACTTGTCCCTCACCGTTACTTCGGCGTTCTCCTTGATCTTGAAGGTGGGGGAGTCGGCGTGGCTGGCGACGATCTGGAAGCCGCTGAACTCCCCTTCCGGCAGGGTGAATGCGATCACGCTG
>CACWWM010000346.1 GCA_902764565.1 uncultured Eubacteriales bacterium | reverse complement strand
AGCTGCTCTACGACGTGCCGCTGAACGAAATGATCTTCGACTTCTTCGATCAGCTCAAGAGCCGCTCCAAGGGCTACGCCAGCTACGATTATGAAATCACCGGCTACAAGGCCAGCGAGCTGGTGAAAATGGATATCCTTCTCAACGGCGATATCTGCGACGCCTTCACCATGATCGTACACAAGGATAAAGCCTATGGCCGGGGCCGGGCCATCGCGGAAAAACTAAAAGACGTGATCCCGCGCCAGCAGTTTGAAATTCCCATCCAGGCGGCCATCGGCGGCAAGATCATCGCGAGGGAAACCGTCAAGGCCGTGCGCAAGGACGTATTGGCGAAGTGCTACGGCGGCGACATCACCCGCAAAAAGAAGCTGCTGGAAAAGCAGAAGGAAGGCAAGAAGCGCATGCGCCAGTTCGGCACCGTGGAGCTGCCCGGAGAGGCGTTCATGGCCGTGCTGAAAATGGGCGATGACTAAAAGCTTCCTTTTAGGAAGAAAAGCGTACCCTGCTTCGTTATCTGATTAAACCGTATCCTTTGGGGAGGAATGTATGAACGTCATCGACATTGTGATTCTGGCAATCATAGGGGCCAGCGTCATTTACGGCCTGTACCGGGGCTTTGTGCAAACGCTGCTTTCCGTTGCCTGCTGCCTGGTTTCCATTGTGGTGGCCTTTTCCTTCGGCCCCAAGCTGGCCGATCTGGTCAGCTCCAGACAGGGCATATCCTCTACCCTGGCCACCTATACCGACGCCGTCACCCGGGTGGGCGATTACAGCTTAGCTTCCACGCCGGTGAATCAGCTTTCCGACGGCGTGATCCAGCAGGTGCTGGACAGCGTGGCCCTGCCGGAATCCATCGCCTCCATCCTGCGGGGCAACCTGAAAAACCAGAGCTTCGAGGGAACGGGGCTGAACACGGTGAACGATTACGTGTCCAACACCGTGGTGGCCGTGGCGGTGGACATTCTGAGCTTTATCGCGGTCTACGCCGCTTGCTATCTGGTGCTGTCTGTGCTCGTGAGCCTGATCAAGCACGTTTTTGAATTGCCCCTGCTCAAGCAAATGGACTGGCTGGCGGGCGCCGTGTTCGGGCTGATTCGCGGCGGGCTGGTGCTTTACGTGATTTTCCTGGTGATCCCCATTCTGAGCACCATCATTCCCATGGACACATTCAACGACCATCTGGCCCAAAGCACCCTGGCCCCCATTTTCCAGAGCGACGGGTTCTTTGCCCAGGCCATCGCCGGAAAGATATTCTGATCACAAATCCCGTACACGAAAAAAACGGCCAGCCGAAGCTGACCGTTTTTTTGATTCAATCAATATTCGCTGCGATGCTTGGCCAGGCACTCACGGCAGTACACGGGCTTGTCGCCGCGGGGCTGGAAGGGCACCAGGGTGCTCACGCCGCAATCCGCGCAGATGACTTCGTACATCTGGCGTTCGGTGCGGTTGCCACCGTTCTGACGGCGGGCGGCACGGCAAGCGGGGCAGCGGCCGGGCTCGTTCTGGAAGCCTTTTTCGGCGTAGAAGGCCTGCTCGTTGGCGGTGAAAACGAATTCGTTGCCGCATTCACGGCAGGTGAGGGTCTTGTCCTGATACATGGTGGTAAAACCTCCTGATTTGTTATCGCCAAACCGCGTGATACGTTCCGGTAGTTCGCTGAGGCTCTACGCATCCGTCTGCTGACGATGAATCAAACCGGGAGAACACCTGAAATCCAAATCCATTGGCTTGGTCTACGGGAGACATTATAACACAGCTTTTCGCGCTTGTATAGCTTTTTTAGAAAATTTTTTCCAGTTTTACGGGCTTTTTAGCGTTTTTTTACCCATAAATTCACCGTTTCCGGGTTTTGAGATACGCTTCCACCTTTTCCAGCTCTTCCATGGTGTTCACGCCCCAGTATTCCGGGGTGTCGCCGGTGACCACGGCATGGTTCTTTAATCCCATCTCGTGGATCACCTTCACCACGCCGGTGAGGTAATATTCCCGCTTGGGATTGTTGTTCTGCACCTTTTTCAGGGCTTCCCACATGATGTCGCCCCGCATGACCTGAATGCCCACGTTCACTTCGTCGATGAGCTTCTGCTCTTCCGTGCAGGCGCTTTGCTCCACGATGTCCACAAGCTCCCCTTTTTCGTTCCGGATCAGTCGGCCGAAGGCGGGGATGGGGTGGATCTTCGCGGCCAGCAGGGTATTGGCCGCGCCCTGCTCCAGATGCTCCCGCACCATGCGGCTGTAGGTCGCCTGGGAAAGCAGGGGCATATCGCAGTACAGGCACAGCACCGGCCCGTCGAAGCCGGAGGCCGTGGGCTCGGCGCAGAGCATGGCGTGGGCGGTGCCCTTCTGCTCCTTCTGCCAGACGTAATGGTACTTGTCGCCCAGGTACGCCTGAATCTTCTCCCCCAGCACGCCGATCACGATGGTGATATCTTCGGGCTTGACGAAGCTGATGCCGTCCAGCACGTGTTCGATCAGGGTCTTATCGCCCACCTTCCGCAGGGCCTTGGGGATTTCGGCCTGTTCGCTCTGCAGCCGGGAACCCTTTCCCGCCGCTAAGATTACCGCGCGTGTCCTTTCCATTGCTTCTTCTCCTTTACCTTCTCATATTGATCCAGCGCAGCAGCCTGCGCCCGTCCATCCTTAGCTGCAGCCATGCCGTTTTCCCGAAGAACAGGATAAACGGCAGGAAAGAAAATACCAGGGCCACCTTATAAGGCCAGGAAATTACGATCAGCTGATAAATCAGGTACAGGCCCCAGGCCCAGCCGATCCAGCGCACCTTCACCGGCAGGAAGAAAAACAGCATGAATTCCATATCCGGGTACAGCACCGCGAAGGCCAGCAGCAGCGA
>CACWWM010000345.1 GCA_902764565.1 uncultured Eubacteriales bacterium | reverse complement strand
CCCTCGTCCATACGGGCGGTCTGCGTCCGCTCACTCATACAACGATTTATCCTTCCCATTTCTTGCAAGAAATGTAATCGGTTCACGGAAAAATTTTTTTCGTCCGGCCGGACGGCTTTTTTCCGTTCCGTTTTATTATAAACCCGCCCCGCTCCAACGGTCAAGCAAGAAATCGGTATCGGAAAAGGGGAACGTGTTCTTCCAAAAGAAAAAAACGGCGGCGAAGCGCGGAATTTCTTCCACGCTTCGCCGCGCGTTGTATTTTATAGCAGATTTTGGGGCTCCACGTAAGGCAGGATGGAGATTTCCAGGTTGCCGTTCTTGGTGCGCAGCTCGTCGATCATTTCCTTTTCCTCGGCGGGGTTCTTCATTTTGATCTTGAAGGACAGACGGAACATGCTGCCCATGCCGGTGGTTTTCACGCCCGCGTTTTCCACGCTCTTGAGGTAATGGGCGAAGGTGTCGTCAAACACCCGGGCGTAGTCCAGGGATTCGGGAATGGTGATCCGAAGCATTTTTTCCTCCTGCGCGGAGGCGTGGTCGAAGATCTTCGCGGCGGACAGGGCCAGGAAGATGCCTCCCAGGCCCGCCAGCACCAGCACGCCGTAGGCGATATAGCCCATGCCGAAGGCCACGCCGGAGCCCATGGTGATGAGCACGGCGGCGATTTCGTCGGAGGTGCCCTGGGCGGAACGGAAGCGGGTGAGGGCGAAAGCGCCGCCGAAGGCGATGCCCGCGCCGATGCTGCCGTTGACGAAGGTGAGCACCATACCCACCACGAAGGGGATGATGGAGCTGACGATGAAGAACCGCCGGTTGGCGCGGATGCGGAAGCTCACCAGCCAGGAAAAAAGGATGCCGGAAACCAGGGACGCGGCGGCCATGATGAAAAACTGGCTGGGCGTGACGGCCTTGGAATAAATGGAATCGAACATGATGTGAACCCTCTCTTTCGTTTATCCTGCCTGTCGGGCGGTTTGGGCGTTGATCAATTGCTGCCGGAACGCTTCGCCGTATTTGGAGAAGCTGTTTTTGTAAATCTTTCCTTCATCCAGAATGTGGGTCAGCCACAGGGGCATGGCCTCCTGCACCTTCACTTCCAGAATGGTGTGGCCCGGCGGGCGCAGGGGAAGGCCGTCCATGGAATACGTCAGATCCAGGTGATCCGTCCGGTAGCGCGGATTGTAATCGATGGTCAGGCGCAGGTCGCCGCCCGGCTCGAAATATGCTTCCCGGTCGTAAATAATCAGGCAGGCGGGCACCAGCGTCTGGTAATAATCCCGAAAATAGGTGATTTCCCGGTTGATCTGCCCGGGGGCGCAGATATCGCCGCTGCCGGCGAAAAACTTGTCCACCAGGGGGATGGTGCTCTGCACCCGGCGCTTGTACACGATGCCGTAGGCCTTGCGCTTCAATTCCAGGAATACGGGGGATTCCAGGGTGGCCAGGCCATAGGAGCGCAGCCGGATCTTTTCCTTGAAGGGCGGCTTTTCCACGGAGGCGCGGATCAGCCGATAGTTGGGCGTATCGTAATACAGGGAGGCGATGGAGGTGCGGCCGTACTGATCCAGCTTCATATGCCCCTCCAGGCGCTTGACCAAATATTCGGTCTGCTCGGCGCTGAGCAGATATTTCCGCTCGTAGCGCTTCATGACGACAATGGGTCCCGCCATCGTACCGCCTCCCGTTTACAGGCTCACGCGGAGGATGAATTTTCCGTCCGCCGCCTGGGCGCTGACGCGCCCGTTGTGGGCCCGGGCGATCTCCTTCACGTGGCTCAGGCCCAGGCCCGCGCCGGGCACGCCCTCGGCGTTGGGAAGCCTTGTGAACCGGTCGAAGGCCTGAGCGTAATTGCCGTTTGCCAGGGCCGTATCGTTGGACGCCTCGATCACGCAGTGGCCGTCCTCCTGGCTGACCCTGAGCTCCGCCCAGCGGCCGCCGAATTTAAGCGCGTTGGTCAGCAGCTCGGTGAGCAGGTCGGTCATGGCTTCGCTGTCGGCGGAAACCGGCACGGGGGTATCGGCCAGCACCGTCAGCTTGCAGTCCTTTTCCGCAAAGGACGCCTTCATGGCGTCGCCTACGGCCTGGGCCAGGGCGGACAGATCGCAGGGGAGGGCGGTCAGCTCTTTTTCGTCGAACATGCCCACGCTGGACAGGTTTTTCACCAGGCCGATCAGCTGCTTCACCTGCCGGTTGATGGACTGGGTCTGTTCCGTTTCGCCCATTTGCCGCTCGAGGATTTCGGTGTTGGCGTTGATGATGGTCAGCGGCACCTTGAATTCCGTTTCCGCATCGGCGATGAAGCGCTTTTGCTTCCGATCCGCTTCTTCCAGGGGCTTAAAGAGCCGCTTGCCGATGTACATGAGGGCGGCCCAGCTGGCCAGCACGCCCACCAGCAGCCCGATGCCGGAAATGAGCAGGATGCGGAAGCTGGGCAGCAGCTCCCGGCTCTGGTCGATCACGGTCACGTAGGTGATATGGTCGGTTTTGTACACCCGATAGCGGTAAACGCCCCGGGTCCAGCCCGTTTTGTTTTCGCCGCGCAGGGAACGGGCCCAGGAAAGGGCTTCTTCCTCCGTCACCGCGCTGATGCGCAGCGCCACGCATTTTTCGTTCCCCTCTTCATCAAAGGAGAACGTAAAATACCGCAGGGAGGATTTCACTTCCGGGGAATCGGGCCCCATGGGGCTCAGCGGGCCGGGCAGAACGCTGTCGGACGGCTCCCCGGCCTCGGCTTCCGGGACGGTGTCAAACGCGCCGCGCTGCTTTTTCAGCGCCTTGGTCAGCCGGTCGGCGTCCTGGCTGGCCATGGTGAAGTTGACCCCGTTGATGATGCCCAGCAGCACGAACAGCAGCACGGACACGCAGAGCGTGGCGAAA
>CACWWM010000344.1 GCA_902764565.1 uncultured Eubacteriales bacterium | reverse complement strand
GGCGTCCACGCCCCACCAGCCGGCCAGCATACCCAGGGACAGGTTGTTGGGGTCGCCGGAGAAGGGGATTTCGTCGTTGGGGTCGCCGTTGCCGTTGGCGTCCTTATCCCGGAAAGCAATCAGAACGGCCTTCAGTTCTTCGGGGGTGGTGGGCATTTCCAGGCCCAGGCGCTCCAGCCACACCTGGTTGATGTAGGGCTTGAAGGTGGCCATGGGCTCGCCTACCACGTAGGGGATGGTGTAGATGTGGCCATCGGGCAGGGTCATGGAATCACGCACGCCGGGGATATCCAGCACTTCCTGGATGTTGGGGGCGTACTTGGCGATCAGGTCTTCCAGGGGCAGGAAAACGCCTTCGCCCATGCCCAAGTCGATGATATCCTTTTTGCCCAGCAGCCAGCCGGAGATAACATCGGCATAGGAGTCGGTCTGCAGCGCGATGCCCATTCTTTCAACCTGCGTAGTATAGGGCGCCAGATCCAATTCCACATGAACGTTGGTCTGCTCTTCCAGGATCTGATAGACGACCTTATCCTCGGGAAGACCATCATCATCGTTCATCATGGTGAAGGTGAAGGGTTCGTTGGTGATAGGCAGGCCGGTGGCGTTGAATTCCGCCAGCGCGGGAACGCTGGTGAACACCATCAGCAGGGCCAGCACGAGAGCCAGTTTCTTCATAGGGGTGCCTCCTTGTAAAATATTTTTAGGGCTTTCCTTGCCCTTGGGAACGAAGTATGCTGTCGGTGCATCCGCAGCCTCAATCGGCGCGACTGCCCTTCATGGGCAGATCGCTTGTTTCGGCTGATTTCGCACCCGATGAAATTCCCGTCACAGGCGGTCATCGGTTGCTCATCCTTTGACGGAGCCGATCATGACGCCCTTAACGAAGTGCTTCTGCACGAAGGGATAGATGATCAGCACGGGGATGGAGGAAATGATGATCAGGGAGTACTTCATCATTTCTTTCAGGGCCTCCAGGCGTTCCTTTTCCGCCAGCTCCGCTTCCGTCAGCGCGCGATTGGTCATGATGGCGGTATTCTGCAAAAGGATGTTGCGCAGCTCCAGCTGCAAAGGCCATTTGCTGCGGTCGGAGATATACAGCAGGGCGCTGAAGTAGCTGTTCCAGTGGCCCACGCCGTAATACAGGAACAGGATGGCCGTGATGGCGCCGGACAGGGGCAGCACGATATGGAAGAAAAACTTGGTGTTGCCGCAGCCGTCCAGCTTGGCGGCTTCCATCAGCTCCACAGGGATGTTGGTGGTAAAGAAGGTGCGGCCCACGATCATGTTGTACACGCCAAGGGCCCCGGGCAGAACCAGCGCCCACATGGTGTTGAGCAGGCCGGTATCGCGCACCACCAGATAGGTGGGCATCATGCCGCCGCCCACGAACATGGTCACGATGTAGAACAGGGTAATGGGCTTGTTCAGGGGGAAATCCCTGCGGCTCAGGGCGTAGGAGGTGGGCAGGGTCACCGCCAGATTGATGGAAACGCCCACCGCCGTGTACAGCAGGGAATTGAGGAAGCCCCGCACCACAGTCTGGGTCTTGAACACTTCGTTGTAGCCGTCCAGGGTGAGGCCGATAGGATAGAACACCACCTTGCCGCCCGCCACAGCCACGGGGTCGGAGAAGGAGGAAATGACCACGAAATACAGGGGATAAGCCACCAGCAGGAACAGGATGGTGAGGATGATGAAAATGACGGTATCATAGATCACGTCGCCGCGGGTGCGTTTTAAGTGCTTTGCGCTTTCCATGCTTCTTCCCCCTTCCTTACCACAGGCTGTTGCCGGACATGCGGCCGGTAATGGCATTCACGGTGATCAGCAGGATGGAGTTTACCACGGAATTAAACAGGCCGATGGCCGTGGAGAAGGAAGGATCACGATTGATGATACCAACCTTGTACACGTAGGTGGAAATGATTTCGGACACGCCGATGTTCAGGTCGTTTTGCAGGGCGTAGGCCTTTTCAAAGCCGATGCTCAGGATGCTGCCGCAGTTGAGGATCAGCAGCATGGTCATGGTGGGGGCAAGGAAAGGCAGGTCGATATGCAGCACGCGCTGGAATTTCGTCGCGCCGTCCACAATGGCGGCTTCGTGGTATTCGGGGCTAACCCCGGCCAGGGCCGCGAAGTAAATGACGCTGCTCCAGCCCATGCCCTGCCAGATGCCGCTCCACACGTAAATGTGACGCCACATATAGCTCTTGCCCATGAAGTTGATGGCCTCGCCGCCCAGGCTCCTGATCACCATGTTCACCACGCCCACGCGGGGGGAGAGGAACAGGATCAGCATACCGCACATAACGATGGTGGAAATGAAGTGGGGGGCGTAGGTGACCGCCTGAATCACCTTGCGGTAGCGCTTATGCCGCAGGGAGTTGAGCATCAGCGCCAAAATCACAGCCACAGGGAAGGAAGCAACCAGCGAATAAACGCTCAGCAGCAGCGTGTTGGTGATGGTGGTGCCCGCGTAGGCCGAGGCGAAGAAGCGCTGGAAGTTTTTCAGGCCTACCCACTCGCTGCCCCAGATGCCCTTTTTGACCTTGTAGTTGCGGAACGCGATCTGCACGCCGTAGATGGGGACGTAGTGATAGATGGTGGTAATGACGATCCCCGGCAGGCAGAAGAAAAGCAGATCCCAGTTGCCCTGCATCCGCTGCAGGAACGAGCGCTTCTTCTTCTTCACGGGCACAGCATTTACAGTCATAGCGCGGTTCCCTCCCTCATAGAGAAATCATATCAAAAAAATCTTCTTTATTCTCTTGGATTTATCACAAATATTCTAACATGATGTTCAAAGATTGTCAATCCCCAACAAGAAAAGATTTATAAGAAATGAGCGGATGCATACGCGGCATACAAAAAGCTCCTCCGAATCAAGGCTCGGAGGAGCCGCGGCGCATCGATTTCCCGTAAAAGGCATTCCGGGAATTTGCGGCATGCCGTCTGCTTTTATTTTTCGTCCTTTTGCACGAAGTCCTTCATCACATAGCCGGTCAGATCGTCCAGGGCCACCTTGAGCCATTGTTCCCCTTCTTCCAGCACGATCAGCTGCTGGCCGTAATACAGCTGCCGCAGCACGTCCGCCTGGGTGTTGGGCGCGGCCCGCAGGTTCAGGTAGGAATTGACCCCGATGTTGGTCACGTTCACTTTGTACTGGCCGGGGGCGGGGGTCTGGGTCAAAGGCTGGGGCGTAGGCCGGGGCGTGGGCGTGGCGGCAGGGCCGGGGGTGGTGAGGAATGTTCGGTCCAGGGCCGTGGGCGTGGCATAGGAGTACTTCACCGCCGAAACCTGCATGCCGGGGTAGTAAAAGCGCAGGATTTGGTCATACTTCCAATGGTACACGTCCGCCATGCGCTGAGCGCCCCGCTGGCTCATGCCCACCCCGTGGCCGTAGCGCCGGGATTCCACCACGAAGGCCGCGTCCGTTTCCCGCACGGTGATCAGCTCGTTCCGGCTGCCGTTGATGGACAGATTCAGGGCGGTTTCCACCACCGGGAAAAGATCCAGCGTCACCAAAACGGGCTGCGGCAGGGTCGTCATGGCCGACCACTGCTCCTGGGGCGCGCCGGGGTTTTCCGGGGCCGCCGTGGGGACGGGCGTTTCGCCGGTGAGCACGGTAAAGATGGATATTTCTTCTTCGCCGTCGTCCACCAGCAGCCGCCGGGCCTGCACGGTGAGGGAAAGGCGCAGCAGGGTCATGATTTTGGAGGGAGAATCCGTATACAGGGGCAGGGCGGTTTCCGCACCCACGATGCCGGTGACGCGGATATGCTCCATATCCCCGTCGTAGCCCCGGCTTTCCAGCATTTCGGAAAGCGCGCCCAGCACGGGCGCTTTCAGCGCGCCCAGGGCGTCGTTGCCGGAAAGCTTTTTGGGAAGGCTTGCCTGCTTCACCACGCTTTCCGGGTTTTCCAGATCGTAGGGGTCGTCCGCCATCACCAGATAGCTGTAATCCCCGCCGCCCCACACGTGGGACGCCAGTTCCGTCTGGCCGCCGTTGCTGGCGGAATAGAAGCACTCGGCCAGCGCGCCCTTATAAAAACCGCACAGGCCTTCCGTTTCCTTTACCGCCTTGGCGGCGTTCACGTTCTGGGCCTTTATGCCGTAGTAGGCCTGGTCGTTGGTGTTGTCCACCACGTCGTAATCCTGGCCGGAGCCTGCCTTGCGAAGGACATACGTGCGGGCCGCGATGGCCTGGGCTTTCAGCGCCTCCAGGGGGAAGCTGTCGCTCATTTCATAGGGCACCACGCCCAGCAGATACTCTTCCACCGGCGCGTGCAGCACCGCCCGCAGCTGGCCGTCCCGGATGGACACCACCAGATCGCCGGGGTGCAGCTCATACGCGCCGTTGATCCGCAGGCCGTTTTCCTTGCCGTTTTCCACCGCGTGGCGCACCAGCGTCAATTGCTTGCCCGCGTCCAGGGCCATCCCCTCGTAATATACCATCAGCTTGCCGCCGGCGCCGGAAATGGCGACGGTCAATTTGCTGCCCCGCTGGAAGGAAAGCTCGTTCAGGGTGTAGCTGCCGTCCAGGGAAACCTCCATGCGGTTGGTCAGGTTAAGCTTTGTCAGCAGCACCCGCACCATCCCCGTGTTCTTTTCCGCCTGGGCAGGCAGCACCTGCGGCAGCAGCAGCATCAGCACCAGGGCCAGGGCGGCGAATCGATAGCGAATTTTCAAGCGCAGCGCCTCCATTCACTCGTTCTTCTCTGCTTGGTTTTCTATGATATGACGGATGCGGAGGCAAATATCTTCACTTCCGCGGAAAAATCCGATGCAGCAGATTAAAGTCCCGTACCGTGGACAGGCTGACCCAAAACAGGGCGTAAGCGGTCTGGAAGCCGCACACGTCCCCCCGCTCGTTCAGCAGGGGAAACACGATTTCGCTGCCGGGCACGCAGTCCCGCACCGCATTGATGACCCGCCCGTCGGCGCTCTCGCTGTACGGGTCGGCGGCCAGCACCTGCTTTTCTCCGTCCACCACCCGCGCGCCCACCAGGGCTACGATATGGCCGGGCCGCAGATTGCACAGCGCCGCGTCGCCCGCCGTCAAATGATCAAACAGGGTGTCCACGTCGTTGCGCAGGCCGTCAAATGCATAGGAAAAGCCGCACTTTTTTGCCAGCCCCTTTTTTTCCATGGCGGAAAGCAATCCGGGCCGATCCGTGCCGTCATCCCCGCGCCCGCCGTTTTGGCAGGAAAAATCCGCCAGCTCCTCCGGGTTCACCTGTTCCCCGCCCAGGTAGCAGGCGGCGATGGCCGTGGAAAAAATGCCGCAGCCCGAATCGGTCAGGGTGCCGTTATCCTGCCAGGCGTAGGGATGCGTCCACTCCCGGCAGCGCTGATTGAACAGGGTATAGTTGGTTCCGTGATAAGAAACGGCGATGGATTTTCCGGTGACGTTCATAAAGAAGCGCTCCTTTTCGTGCTTTTCGATTTCATTTCTATTATATCGAAAAAACACGAAAATGCCAACGGAAAGTTTTTCGCTTTGCTTCAGCAAAAGAGTTGAGAGTTGAGAGGTGGAGAGTTGAGATTTATATAGTCAATCAAAGCAGGATGCTCTTGTGATGAACATGATATCATCTCAACTCTCAACTCTTAACTCTCCACTCTGCCTTTAAGTGTCCTTTTCGCTACTGCGCCGCCACGTACTTGCGCATATGGTTCAAAGCGTTTTTTTCCAGGCGGGACACCTGGGCCTGGGAAATGCCGATTTCTCCCGCCACCTCCATTTGGGTGCGGCCCTCGAAAAAGCGCAGGCGCAGGCTTTTCCCGGTCGTTCAGCTTGCGCATGGCCTCCTTGATGGCGATGTGCTCCAGCCAGCTTTCGTCGGCGTGCTTATCGTCCTTCACCTGATCCATGATATAAATGGCGTCGCCCCCGTCGTTGTAAACCGGCTCAAAGAGGGAAACGGGGTCCTGAATCGCTTCCAGAGCGAACACCACGTCCTCCCGGGGCACGCCCAGCTCTTTGGCCATTTCCTCCACCGACCAGCCTGTCCCTTGCCTGGAGGGCCTTATAGGCCGTATCCCGCAGGGAGCGGCTGACCCGGATGGGGTTATTGTCCCGCAGATAACGCCGGATTTCCCCGATGATCATGGGCACCGCGTAGGTGGAAAAGCGCACGTTCTGGCTCACGTCAAAATGATCCAGGGCTTTGATGAGCCCGATGCAGCCCACCTGAAACAGATCGTCCGCGTTTTCTCCCCGGCCGCTGAACCGCTGCACCACGCTCAGCACCAGGCGCAGGTTGCCCCGGATAAATTCTTCTCTCGCTTCGCGGTCCCCGCCGTGTACCAGCGGAAACAGTTCGCGCATGCGTTCATTGGTGAGTACGGGCAGCGTAGCGGTATCCACGCCGCAGATTTCCACTTTGCCTGTTGCCATACTGACACCTCCGTCAAAAGCAGTATGGCACCGGAAAGAATCGGTTATGCACAGGGCGGCGGGAAGGAATTTGCGCGTGATCCGACAATTCAGGCGCTATCCGCGACAGGCTGGCGCTTTTCTGTTTTCCTTACCCGGAAATGTGATATAATATCCCTGTAATCATGGCGTTGGCTTTGACAGAACGGCAAAGAGAACGGGAGGCAAGGGTATGAACGAAAGAAAATTCGGCTGGACGGAAAAGGGCATTCTCGGTATGATTTTTTCGCCCCTGGGCGCGTTTTTTCTCCTGCTGGGCCTGGTGCTGTACAGCGTAAGCGCGGGGCATCAGCCGGAAGACCCTATGGTTTTTCTCTGCGCTTTCGGCGGCATGGGCGGCGCTTTCCTGCTGACCGGCCTGATCCTGCTGGGCGTGGATATCCGCCGCCGCAATGCCATGCGCCGGGCCCTTGACAGCGGCGAATATGTGCTGGCAAGCATCGCGGGCGTGCAGCGGCGGCTGAACGTGAACACCGGCGGCTCCCATCCCTGCGTGGTGGAATGTCATTACAAAAACCCCGATACCGGCGAAACCCACGTATTTTTCAGCCGCTATCTGTACTTTGATCCTTCCGATATGTTCACTGCCCGGGAAGTGCCGGTGTATCTGGATCGGACGAATGAAAAAATCGCCTTCGTGGACATCGACGCCGTACTGCCGAAGGTGGTTCTGCATAAATAATCTATATGATCCACAATGAAAAACCGGGCCAGGCTTTCGCCTGACCCGGTTCATTATTGGGGATGATTCTTTGCAAGCACTTTGCATGTCTGCATATTACTGACGGCGCTTTCCTTGCGGTTTTCTCGGAAAGGGGTCTGGGGGAAACCGCTCTTTGGCCTCCAAAGAGTGGTTTCCCCCGGAAAACTTCGTCGTAATTACTTGTTGTCCGCGGTCACAGCCTGCGCGGCGGTGCGGCCGGAAACGAAGATTTCCACGATGGCGTTGCCGCCCAGGCGGTTGCCGCCATGGATGCCGCCGGTGACTTCGCCGGCAGCGTACAGGCCGGGGATGATCTGGCCGTCGGCGTTCAGCACGTGACGGT
>CACWWM010000343.1 GCA_902764565.1 uncultured Eubacteriales bacterium | reverse complement strand
CGCCCGAAGTGCCGGACATTCAAGGCCGCCTTTCGGCAGAGGGGATTTATACCGGGCCTTACGACGCTTCCTGGAACTGCGGATTTGACGGCATGTGCGACCGGGTGGGCAGCGATTACTGGCGGGACGTGCTGCGCACCGAAATCGCCGCATGGAAAGCGAAAGCGCCCAATGCCGACGCCCGCTTCTGGGCGGACGGCATTCGGCCCCAAGGGCCCCGCGTCCTGCTCACCGCCGTAAAGGACGGGCAGATCGTGGGCTTTACCGGCCCGGTGGACAGGCAGCAAAGCGGCAGGGGCTGGTTCACCGGCATCTGTACCGACCCGCTGTTTGAGCGCCGGGGCATCGCCACCGTGCTGTTCAACCTGCTGATGCAGGCGTTCGTCAAAGAGGGCGCGGCCTTTACCACCCTGTTTACCGGGGCGGACAGCCACGCCCAGAAGGTGTACCGCCGGGCCGGACTGCGCCCCGTGCGGGAATTTGCCCTGATGGCCCTGGATGTAAAGGAGGAAGAACCGTGAGCAAAACCATTATGGCCGTGGGGGCCCATACCGGCGACGCCCAATTGACCTGCGGCATGCTGCTGGCCAAGCACGCCATGAACGGCGACCGGGTGGTGATCGTGGATCTGACCGCCGGGGAACGGGGCACGCCCAAGGGCTGGACGGTATCGGATTTCCGGGCCTACAACGCGGAATGCGCCGGGAAATTCGCCAAAAAGCTGGGCGGCGTATCCATCGTGCTGGACACCCCGGACGGAGAGCTGTACGATACCAAGGAAGAAGAACTGCTTTTGGCCGATCTGATGCGGGAATACCAGGCCGACGCGGTGCTGTATCATTGGAAAAACAGCCTGCACAAGGATCACGAGGCCGCCCACCGCATCACCGATAACGCCATTTTCTACGCTTCCCTGCCCACCTTTGAACGGCCCCTGCCGCCCGCGCCCATCAAGCGCTTCATGTGCGCCGAAAACTGGGAGGACGAGCCGGAATTTACCCCCTATTACTGGTTCGACGTGACGGAAGCTTTCCCCCTGTGGAAGGAAGCCGTCAAGGAGCTGTGGCTGGCCGAGCATTCCGCCAGCTTCAAATATCTGCGCTATTACGAAGCGCTGAGCATCGTCAGGGGAGCCCGCATCGGCGTGGATCACGCCACCTGCTTCGGCACGTCGCCCACCGCCAAGCGCCAGAAGCTGGATTTGCTGTAAGATAACGGAGAAACCGGAAAAAGGAGCGAAAAGAAATGGCAAAGGGATGCGTGATCGGGCTGTCGGCCCACGTGGACGCGGGGAAAACCACCCTGTCCGAATCCCTGCTGTTTCTTTCCGGCGCGGTGCGCAAACAGGGCCGGGTGGATCATGGCGACGCTTTCCTGGATACGGAGCGCATGGAAAAGGAGAGGGGCATCACCATCTTTTCCAAGCAGGCGGTGCTGACCTGGAAAAAGAAAGAAATCACCCTCATGGACACCCCCGGCCACACGGATTTTTCCGGGGAAACGGAGCGGGTGATGGGGGTGCTGGACGCCTGCGTACTGGTGATCAGCGCCGTGGACGGGGTGCAGAGCCACACCCGCACCCTATGGAAGCTGCTGGAACGGTTTAGCATTCCCGTGTTTCTGTTCGTGAACAAAATGGACCGCTTTCAGGGGGACAAAAACGCTCTGCTTTCGGCCCTGCAGAAGCAGCTTTCCGAAGCGATCGTGGATTTTAACGACCGGGACGACGAAAAGCTGGCCCTGTGCGACGAAGTGGCCCTGGATTTTTATTTGAAAGAGGGCAAGGTGCCCGATTACCGGGTACAGCAGTTGATCCGTCAGCGGCGGCTGTTTCCCTGTTATTTTGGTTCCGCTCTGCGCAACGAGGGCACAGAAAACCTGCTGAACGCCCTGAGCGATTTTGAACCGGAAACGGCGTATCCTGCGGAATTCGGCGCGCGGGTGTACAAGGTGGCCCGGGACCCCCAGGGGGCGCGGCTCACCTTTCTGAAAGTCACCGGCGGGGTGCTCAAGGTGCGCGATCTGCTGTCCTTAAAGGACGAAAGCGGCGAAACCCTGTGGGCGGAAAAGGCGGCGGAGCTGCGCCGGTATTCGGGGGCGAAGTATGCCCCTGTGCAGCAGGCGGAGGCGGGCAGCCTGTGCTGCGTGGTGGGGCTTAGCAAAACGGCCCCCGGCGACGGCCTGGGCGCGGAAAAGGCGGGAAAGGAAGCGTATATTCAGCCCTGCTATTCCTGCCGCCTGGTGATCCGGGATCAGACGGACATTCACCACGCCCTGGATTATCTGCGCACATTGGAAGAGGAAGAACCGCTCATGCGGGTGGAGTATATCGAGCAGAAGCGGGAAATCCACATCCAGTCCATGGGCGACGTGTATCTGGAGGTGCTGAAACGCCAGTGCAAAGACCGCTTCGGCATGGACGTCGATTTTGCCGATGAAAGCGTGCTGTACCGGGAAACCATTGCCGGGCCTGTGGAGGGCGTGGGCCACTACGAGCCCCTGCGCCATTACGCCGAGGTGCATTTGCTTTTGGCCCCCGGCAAACGGGGCAGCGGCATGGTCTTTTCCTCCAACCTGTCCCTGGACGATTTGGCGGTGAACTGGCAGCGCCTGATCATGACTCACTTAAAAGAAAAAGTCCACGTGGGCGTGCTCACCGGCTCGCCCATTACGGACATGAAAATCACCCTGATCGGGGGAAAAGCGCACTTAAAGCATACCGAGGGCGGCGATTTCCGCCAGGCCACCTACCGGGCCATCCGCCAGGGCCTGATGAAAGCGGAAAGCGTGCTGCTGGAGCCTTATTTGAATCTGGAACTGACCCTGCCCGAAGAAAATTTGGGCCGGGCCATGACCGACCTGACCGCCATGGGCGGTGAATTTGAGGCCCCGGAAGCCGCC
>CACWWM010000342.1 GCA_902764565.1 uncultured Eubacteriales bacterium | reverse complement strand
GGCAGGCCGACGCCTGTAAACGGCACCGGGAAGGGGGCACGCTGGGGCGTTTTGGGCGTGCCGTCCGGATTGCGGAACTGATCCCAGGCATGGAAGGACAGGTCCGCCGGCACCTGATGGCGATAATAGCTCTGGGCGGCAATATAATCGGAATTGTCAAGCAGGATCTCATCACCGGGCTTCACTTTCCGCAGGGTTTCATCCAGATCGCTCATGCCATAGCATTCGCCGATGGTCACGATGCCGCCTTCGCTGTCGTTAAAGCGCATCATCTTGTCCATGAGCAGGGCGGCTCCCTGGGCGTCCCCGGTTTGGAAGATCATCGAAAGGCCTTCCAGATACAGGTTGTCCCCCAGCGGCAGCGTTTCCAATTCCAGATAAGCCCCGTCGCCCTTGACCGCCTGCTTTTTATAGGAATCGTCCACGCCGTTCTGGCCGTCCTCGGCATCCCGTTTCTCCGTTTTCTCAGTCAGGTGCACGGACTTTACTTTGGTACGGAAATAGATGCGATCCTTGGAAGCGCTGCTTTGGGGATCGGCCCCGGCATAGCCCGGCTTGGCCCAAAAATCAGTGAAATAGGTGGGGTCAAGGCCTCTCATGGCAGGCAGCAGCACCGGCAGCGCACCGGGATCAATGACACCCTTGGCTTCCATGTACCAGGCCAGGGGCGGGAAGCCCATCCTCGTCAGCTCTCGCAGCATATCCGCTTCGTCCTTGTTCAGTTCCTTGTAGGGATCGCCGCTGCCGCCCGCATCCAGGGCATCCAGGATTTTGGCGAAAGCGTTGCGCAGTACTCGCTGGCCCTGCACGTGCATGGTGATGGTGTTGGGCAGGCTGACAGGAGAACCGATCACGAAAGGCGCGGCCCCGTCCCAGGCGGAAGTGTTTTCGATGCAGGCCATCGATTTATAGCCGCCGCCGCTACCGCCATATACATAGCCGTAGGGCCGCTGATCCGTGCCATAGATTTCCATGGCCTTCATCCGGGAGAATTCCGCCGCCGCCGCGGAGGACTGCCAGGTCAGCTTATCGTCCCGTTTTCCGCCGAACTGGGAATGGGAGCCCATGTTGGTTTCCACATAGTAAGCGCCGCATTTGAGCGCGAAGCCGATGCGGTCTTCCGTGCCGGTGTGGCCCAGGGAAGCCACTTCCTCATCCGGCCCGGGGAAGGGAGACAGATACTGCTGGAACCGGCCTTCATACCGGTCGGCAGGCGGGAAGCAGAAGGAGAACTTTACGTCCGTTCCCTCAAAATACCCATGCAGATAACGGAAGGGAATGGTTTCGCCGCCCGGCAGATGCCGCTCCCGCCATTCGTCCTGGTCGATCACCGGATGCTGGAAGCGGGCGTCCTGTTTGGGGTCATAGATCGTCTTGGCCATGTTGATTCCTCCTCAAACCATGTTGTTTTGTTTTCGCTTTGTCGGTTTGCGCTGAGACTAAAACACTTCATAGCTGTACGCGCCTGCTTTTACCTGATGCGTTTCACCGCCCGGCAGGATGATTTCAGCGGGAACAGGGACGGTGAATTCAAAATGAAGCCGATGATCGGCATAGCGCCAGCTGCTGCGGATCTCGCCTGCAGGAGACCGCCATTTCGCCTCCGCATATCCCAGGGAGGGGTGTGGATAAGGATGGATCGTCAGCTTGCTCCCTTCCAGCTGAATGCCGCACACTCCGCCCATCAGCCAGCCGCAGATGGCTCCGTAAGCATAATGATTGAGGGAATCGTGTACCGTACCGTCGGGCCGCACGCCGTCCCAGGTTTCCCAGATGGTGGTAGCGCCTTTTTTGACAGCGTAAAGCCAGCCGGGGCAGCTCTCCTGGAGCAGCAGACGATAGGCGGTATCGACGTGCCCGTAATCAGCCAGCACCCGGCACAGATCCGGCGTGGACAGGAAGCCGGTGTTCAGGTGATACCCGTTTTTGATCACCAGCTCGTTCAGCGCGTCCGCCGCCTGTTGGTTTTCTTCTCCATTCAGCAATCCAAAGGCAATGGGCCGCACATACTGGCATTGGCGGTCAGAGGTGATTTTACCGCCGTCCGTGCAGGTAAAACGGAAGGCTTTCTTCGCGTTTTCGGCGATGTGCGCAAAGCGCGCGGCGTCCTTGGGCTTTCCCAGGATTTCAGCGATCCGGGACAGCAGGGAAGCGGAACGGAAGTAATAGGCCGTCGCCACGTCCGGCACGCCCTCCATCATGTTTTTCCGCATTTCCTCCGGCATCACATGGCCCGGCTCCAGCCATTCTCCCCAATGGAAGCCCGTGTCGATCAGGAATTCTTTCCAGGGGTTCGCTTCGTTCCGGGGCCGGGTCTCCTTCGCGCGGTTTTCGCAGAAGGACAGCCAGCCGGTCATCATCCCATAGTTTTCTTTTAGAATCGTTTTGTCCCCATAGGCCTGATACAGCGCCCAGGGCACCAGAATGCAGGCATCGCCCCAGCCCGCGCTGCCCTGGAGCATCAGGGCGATCTGGTCGCGCTTATCGTTGATGGGGGCGATGTTGGCCACCAGGCCGTTTTCCTCCTGGGCCAGGCGGCATTCGCCCAGCCACTTGCGCAGGATGGGATAACAGTCCGCCAGATATACGGCGGTGGGGGCGAACAGCCCGGCGTCGCCCGTCCAGCCCGCCCGCTCCCGGGTGGGGCAGTCGGTGGGAATATCGCAGAAATTGGACTTCATGCTCCACAGGCTGTTGTGGAACAGCTGGTTCACGTCGGCGCTGCCACATTCAAAGAAGCCCGCCTGGGGCATATAGGAATACACGGCGATGGCGGTGAACTGGGCGTCTGACAGATCAATCTCCGTTTCCACCCTGGCATAGCGGAAGCCCATGATGGTGAAGCTGGGCTTGTATTCGTTCAGGCCGTCCTTGCAGATATATTCGATTTTCTGCGGAACA
>CACWWM010000341.1 GCA_902764565.1 uncultured Eubacteriales bacterium | reverse complement strand
ATGCGGGCGCACAGCACGGTCATATCGTCCGGGGGCAGGCCGTCCCGCTGCAAAAGCGCTTCCCGAAGCAGGGTATCCGCCATGCGCTGGGGCGCGTATTCCCGGCAGCGGCGAAGCACCGCAAGCAAATCCTGCTCCTCCGGGAAAGCGTCCGTCACCCCGTCGCTCATGAGCAGCAGCGTGTCCCCCTCCCCCAGGCTGAACCGATGCTCCATGGGCACCACATGCTCGATGATGCCCAACGGCAGCGCCGAGCCCTCCACGGTGTGGATCTTCTGGCCCTGGATCACATAAGACGCGCAGGCCCCCAATTTATTCATGGCTGCCTCCCCCGTCCATAAATCGATCACGCACAGGTCTACGGTTGCGAATTTTTCCCCGCCGGTGGCGCTGAGCATGGCCCCGTTCACGGCCGTCATGGCCTGGCTTCGGGTATACCCCGCCTCCAGACACAGGGAAAGCAGCTCCAGGGTCTTTTTGCTTTCCTCCTGGGCGTCCGTGCCGTGGCCCATGCCGTCGCTGAGGGTCAAAAGCTGCCTGCCGCCGGGCAGGGGGCGGGTCAGCACCGCGTCGCCGTTATCCGGTCTGCGGCCCATGCGCCGCTTCTTTTCCGGCGATACGGCGCAGGCGGTGGCCATACCCGTTTCCGCCTTGAGGGGCGGCATTTCCTCCAGAATGATCCGATCCCCCTGCTGTTCGGTCGCGCACAGGGGCACGCCCAGCTGCAAGCCCACCCGGTTGGCCAATACATGGCCCATATCCGCGCCGGGGCGCAGGGCCAGGGGATCGTATTTCAGGCAAACCATCATGTGGCCGTCCACCTTTTTCACAAAGGCCGCCCGGCCCGGAAAACGCACCGCCTGCAGCGCTTCTTCGGTCTGATACGTCCACAGGGCCTCTTCGCCGTCCTTGCTCTGTCCCTCTAAGCTGATGCGCTGGGCAGCCTGGGATAAGGCCGTCAAATGGGTTTGCAGCATATCCCGCTCGTACTCGGCGCACAGGGCCCGCTGCATCCGGGCCTGCCTTTCCTTATCCAGCCGGGTAAGCAGCTCGGGAATGCGGCCGATGCGGGGGCACTGGGAAAAATAGGTGTTGATGATTTGCAGGTATTCGTCCGTATCGTCGCCCCGTTCCGAAAGGGCTTCCAATCCTTCACGGGTCTGCGCCTCCGTTTCGTGCCAGCAGATGGGCAGCCGGTCGCAGTCCGCGCAGAGGGCGTCGGTGAGCGTTTCGCTTTCCTCCTGGGGACTGAACGGCTGCACCCGGGGATGGGGCAGCGCGTCGGCCATACATTCGATGGCCCGCACCCAGCGCTGGGTTTTCAGCCGCGTATAAGCGTTTTCCTTCGGTTCGTTCCATTGGAGGCGGCGCATGAAACGGCTGACCGTGCCCATCTGCTTCCCCGGAACCAGGCAGAAAAGCAGCGCTGCCGCGCTCTCCGCGATGAAAAAGGCGGGAATGAACCGGCAGGCGATCAGATACGCCGCCGTTACCGTGGAAAGCAGATAAACCCCGGCGGCCAGCGCCCGCTTTTTCCCCTGCATCATGCCCGCCAGCAGCGCGCCGAAGGCTGAATTCACCAGGGGCAGGGCGCTTTGCCCGCTGACGAGCAGGGTGAGCCCGCAGGCCAGCCCGAAGCACGCGCCCACGGCGCTGCCGCCGACCCAGGCCACGGTAAGCGTCAGCCCCGCCGATACGAAATATCCCATATTCACCTGCCCCAGGGACAGCCGCCCCGCCCCCGCCAAAAGCAAAAGCAGCGGCAGCAGCAGGCACAATAGGTCGTCCTGGCTGAAGGAACGCGGCGGACTCGCCGCCAGCCGGGCCGCCCGCAGCAGCGCAGGCATAACCGCCACCCCCAGCAGCACCCCCGCGAAGTGCAGAATCACTGTCTGCGCGTCCTGAGCGCGGAACATATCCGGCAGAGCACGGGCCAAAAGCAGCGTGCCCGTCAGGGCCAGGGTCCAGCCCGGCTTCCATTCCCGTATCTGCCGAATACCCAGGCACAGGGCGCAGATCACGAACTGCCCCGCGTCCCAGGTAAGGCCCATGAGCACGCGGTAGCCAAGCCCCGCCGCCAGGCCCAGCCATGCCCCCGCCGCGCTCTCCCCCGCGGCGGTCAGGGCCATGAGGCAGCAAATGGAAAAAGGCGCGGGCGCGGAAAAGCACTGTGCCAGGCTGAGCAGAAAAAACGCCCCCGCCATGGGCAGCCGTTTGACCAGCGCCCGGCCCCATTGCGCCGCGTGGAAAGAAGGAAGCTTCTTCCCCCGTTCTCTTTTTCTCTTTTGCGCCCGCGCCCCGGTTTGCACCTGTTCCACATTTGTTCCTTCTTTCACGCTTGAATACATGCATCATAGCGTGGGAAACGTACACGCGCCGTCGAACCAAAGCGCGGGGAATGTCGAAGAAAATGATTTTTTTCTTTTCAACCGTCCCTTTCCTGTGGTATACTGAAGAAAAGCTTCTGGGAGGCGCAAAAGCATGCACATTATCGAACTGCCCAGGGAACGGTTTGAAGGGTACGAGGTGGCTTTTTCCTACGAAAGCAAGGGGTATTATGATCTGAAAATGCGGTGCACGGAGAACGTGTTCGCCATGGAATTCGTGCGCACGCCCTGCGCGCCGGTGCATAAGGAAGATGTGGATCATCTTTTCGCCCCTTACTGGGACGATCCCCACGCCTATGCCTTGTGCGACGGCACGGAAATGCGCGCCATTCTGGAAGTGACCCCGGAAAACTGGAACAACCGCCTGCGCATCACCAACCTGTGCGTGCAGGAGGGCTACCGCCGCCGGGGCTACGGCTCCCTGCTCATAACCCGCGCCAAGGAAATCGCCCGGGCCCAGCACCGCCGTGCCCTGATCCTGGAAACCCAAAGCTGCAACACCGGCGCCATCGCCTTTTACCTGAACCAGGGCCT
>CACWWM010000340.1 GCA_902764565.1 uncultured Eubacteriales bacterium | reverse complement strand
GCCAAAGAATGGTTTCCCCCAGACCCCCTTCCAAGAAAGCCGCAAAAAGCTCATTCGCTTATAAATTGGAGGCTGCCGCGCGGCCCCATTTTTTTATTGCCGAAGCGAATGGTTTAATGGTACAATAACCGCATAGCCGCCCGCGGCCCGGGGAAAAATGGAAAAAAAGGCCGCAAGGAGGAAAGCGCATGCAGCGGATGCTTTTCGGGGTGATCCCCATTTACGGTTTGCTCATCGCCGGGGCCATGGCCCTGGGCGTGTTTCTTTGCGCCCGGCAGGAACAAAGGTTGGGACTGCCCAAGGATACGGCTGTCGATTTCGCCCTGTGGGTGCTGCCCGCCGCCATCGTGGGCGCGCGGCTGTATTACGTGGCCTTTCAATGGCCCATGTACGCCGCCGAGCCCCTGCGCATCCTGTACCTGTGGGAGGGCGGCCTGGCGATCTACGGCGGCGTGATCGGCGGGGCCGCTGCCGCGCTGATCTATTCCCGGGTCAAAAAGGTCTCCTTCGCCGCCTTGGCGGATATGGTGGCCCCCGTGCTGATCTTGGGGCAGGCCATCGGCCGCTGGGGCAACTTCGTGAACCAGGAAGCCTACGGCGGCCTGATCGAAAATCCCGCCCTGCAATTCTTCCCCCTGGCGGTGTACGCGGACGGGGCCTGGCGCATGGCCACCTTCTTCTATGAATCCCTGTGGAACCTCATCGGCTTCCTGATCCTGTGGTTCAGCCGGAAACGCGTCACGGTCCGGGGCAACCTGTTCCTGGGCTATCTCGTCTGGTACGGCCTGGGCCGATCCGTGATCGAGGGCCTGCGCACCGACAGCCTCATGTGGGGCGGCGTGCGGGTCAGCCAGGCGCTTTCCGTACTGCTGGTGCTGGGCGCCGGCGCGGCGCTGCTGATTCGGCGGCTGAAAGCACAAAAGAAAGAGACAGTCGGTTCTTAAAGGACACTTTAAATCAGAGTGGAGAGTTAAGAGTTGAGAGTTGAGATGATATCATGTTCATCACAAGAGTATCCTGCTTTGATTGACTATATAAATCTCAACTCTCCACTCTCGACTCTCAACTCTTTTGCTGACATAAAGCATCCTAAAAATTCTATCTGATTTTTTTATTCTGTGACGCTGTAATATTCGTCGAACACGGCCTTGTGGAGAGCCTCAAACAGGTCGCCGCGCTTCATGCCGACGGCCTGGCCGTTCACCTTGCAGGCACGGTTGCAGGGGGCGGTGGAGCTGGAGACGATGATTTCGTCGGCGGCCATGAGCTCGTCCACGGTAAAGGGCGTTTCGATGATGTGCACGTTGCTGTGGGAACATTCCGTCACCCGTCCGCCCGGACGGTACAGCACACATTCGTAGCAGCCCGCCTGCTTGGCCTTTTCGGCGGCCATGACGGAGGGAATCAGGTTCAGGGTTTTGATATCGCAGTGGAGGAAGCGGATGTCCTCGTCGGTGATCAGGCTGATCAGCTCGCTGCCGGGATTGATTTCCTTGGGCCGCAGGGTCACCCACAGGTTGGCCGGGCCATCCGGGAAAGCGTGGCCCCGGGGGCCGCTGCCGCGGGTCACCTGCCAGTAGGCCATCAGGTTGCCCGTATCCATTTGCTTCACCAGATCGTTCAAAAGGGTTTTCAGCGCTTCCTTGTCCATGGGCACGGCGATGCCCAGCTTGGCCGCGCTGCGGAACAGGCGGTCAACGTGCTCGTCCAGGGCGAAATAATGGCCGTTCCGCACCATGGCCGCCTCGTACACGCCGTCCCCGAACCAGCAGGCCCGGTCGTTCATGGGCACGGTCATTTCGTTCAGCTCACCGATTTTTCCGTTGTAGTAACCTAATTCCTTCATATGCGCATCTCCTTATATTTTATCAAGATAATTCCCGCAAAAATTCCCGCAGGCTCGGCACGGGACTTCCGTCCCGGGCGGTATCCGGGGCCGCGTGCCACATGGACTGCAAAATGGCTTCCTCGGCGCATTCCCCCGCCGCGCGGAAGGGGATGTTCATTTTATCTTCCCGCAGCACTGTTTGGGAAAGGAAGCTGCCGCCCCGATTTTCCGGGAGAGCGGTGGTAAAGCCCACGGCGATTTCCCCGCTGCCGTGGCCGATATAGGAGCCCAGCCGCGCCATGCCCACCGACGTGCGGCGCAGCACACGCTTGAGCTGCCGGGAGGACAGGGGCAGATCGGTGGCCACGATGAGGATGATGCTGCCCTGATCCGATTCCGCAAGGCCCTCCGGCAGGCACGCGGCGCGGAAATCAGCCGACGCGCCGTAGTTGCTCTGTACCAGCACGCCTAAGGTGAAGGTTTTGCCGTCGATCTCCATGAGCCGGGAGGAGGAGCCGATGCCGCCCTTCATGCCGTAGCAGGTGGTGCCCCGGCCCGCGCCTACCGCGCCCTGGGCAAAATCCGCCGACGCGGAGGCGATGGCCGCCCGCACTTCCTTTTCCCCGATGGGCCGCCGGGCGATGTCGCTCAGGCGGCTGTCGTTGCATTCGCACACCACGGGGTTTACGGAAGTAAGCGGTACGCCGTCCCCGGCGCACAAGTCGATCATATAGGAAACCAGCGCGTCGTGCACCTTGCCCACGTTCAGGGTATTGGTCAGGGCGATGGGCGTTTCCAGAGTGCCCAATTCGTCCACCTGCACCAGGCCCAGGGTTTTGCCGTAGCCGTTGAACACCTGGGAGGCCGCCGTCAGCTTCTGCAAAAAAGGATTGGCGGGGGGCGGCAGCACCACCGTCACCCCGGTGTGGCACATATCGTCGTCCACCGTACAGTGGCCTACCCGCACCCCCGGCACGTCCGTGATCAGATTTCTTTTTCCGTGGGGCATGCTGCCCACGCGCATGTTCATTCCGCCGCCTCCGTTCCTTATATTCCGAAGAGGATATTTCGCGGCGCGGGGCCGCTTTCCTGCCTGAAAATCTGTTTTTTCGCTGCATAATGCCGGGCGGGCGCGCATACGCTGCAAATGAAAAAAGCCGCGGTAAAAAGCGGCTTTTTTCAGGGGGCCGGTCAGATTTCCTTTTTCAGCTGCTCCAGGCAGTTCCGGCAGATCAGCTTGTCCCTGTAATGAATCACGTCCCGGGCGTCGTTGCAGAAGATGCAGGCGGGATGGTATTTTTTCAGGATGATCTTATCGTCTTCCACAAAGATTTCCAGCGTGTCCCGCAGCCCGATATCCAGCGTTCTGCGCAGTTCGATGGGAATCACGATGCGCCCCAAATCGTCGAGTTTTCTTACAACGCCTGTCGATTTCATAATGTTCCCCTCCTAAATTTTGTGTGAAATGCTCCTTTGGTGAATTTCATTGTACAGAGTGTCGTTTTTCTTGTCAAGCGAAAAATAGCTTATTTTTTCCTATTTTTACAATAAACGACAAATGTCCTGAATTTGACAGTTTATTTTTCGGGCTTGGAAGCCGGAAAAGGGGAGGATCGGATGCTGCAAGCGCTGTTTGGGGGAATGATGGGCCTGTCGCTGCTGTATGGTGTGGCCGTAGGACGTGGGGAAGCGGCAGCCGCGGCCATGCTGGAGGGGGCGGCGGAAGCGGTGCAGGCGGCCCTCGCCATGGCGGGGGCCTTTGCCTTTTTCTGCGGGATGACGGCCATCCTGCGCCGGGCCGGAGCGATGCAGGCTCTGGGCAAAAAACTGTCGCCCCTGCTTTCCCGTCTGCTGGGGCCGGACTTGCCCCCGGACGCCCTGGAACCGGTGCTGCTGAACCTGAGCGCCAACCTGCTGGGCCTTGGCAACGCGGCCACGCCCATGGGCGTCGAAGCGGCCCGGCGCATGGGCGGAAACGGCGATCGGGCCAGCAACGCCCTGTGCCTGTTTCTGGTCATCAATTCGTCCTCGGTGCAGCTGCTGCCCACCACGGTGATCGCCCTGCGGGCGGCGGAGGGGTCGGCCCAACCTGCGGCCATTGCGCTGCCCGCCCTGGCCGCCACAGCGATTTCCACATTGGTGGGCGTGGCGGCCTGCAAGCTTGCGGAGGCGCGGCCATGGGGCTGATCCTGCCGCTGTTTCTGCTGCTGTGCTTAGGCGCGGGAGCCCTGCGCCGGGTGCCGGTGTACGACGTATTTTTGGAGGGAGCCAGGGAAGGGCTGAAAACCGCGTGGCGCATCCTGCCCGCCCTGGTGGCCATGCTGTGCGCCATTCGCGCCTTTTCCGCCTGCGGCCTGCTGGACGCCCTGTGCGGCGTGCTTTCACCCGCCGC
>CACWWM010000339.1 GCA_902764565.1 uncultured Eubacteriales bacterium | reverse complement strand
GTGATGGATCACGCGGCCTTCGCCCCCGGCTGGCACATCGCCCCGGATAACCGGGAGGGCGTGCGCATCAATTTCGATCTGGACGGCGCGCTGAACAGCGGGTGGTTCCTGCTGCGCCTTTCCGTTCACGATCCCGTGCTGCCCCTGAACCTGGAAAGCGACGTGCAGGGCGGCGTGAAGCAAATGGCCCAGGCCCTGCTTGCCACCCTGGACGGCGCGGAAGGGGTCGAGCTGGGCAAGCTGCGGGAGTTTATTGAAAAGGCGCAGTAAATAAGCAAGAGTTGAGAGTTTAGATTGATATAGCTGATGCGTTCCGACTCATTTGTGAGACACTATAATATCTCAACTCTCCGCTCTCAACGCTCAACGCTGTCACCACGCCGCAAGTGATTTAAGGAAAGATACAAACAATTGGGAGGAGAATACGCATGGATATCCGTCAGAAGACCATCAACACTATCCGCACCTTAGCCGCCGATACCGTACAGAAGGCCAAGAGCGGCCATCCGGGCGCGCCCATGGGCATGGCTCCCATGGCCTATGCCGTGTGGATGAACCAGATGAAGCACAACCCCAAGGACCCCACCTGGCCCGACCGTGACCGGTTCGTTCTGTCCAGCGGCCACGCCAGCGCCCTCATGTACACCATGCTGCACCTGACCGGCTACGGCCTGACCATCGACGATCTGAAGGGCTTCCGTCAGTGGGGCACCAAGACCCCCGGCCATCCCGAATACCGCCACACCGTGGGTGTGGAAACCACCACCGGCCCCCTGGGCCAGGGCGTTGCCAACGCCGTGGGCTTTGCCATCGCCGAAACCATGCTGGCCGCCCACTTCAACCGCCCCAACTTCCCCATCGTGGATCACCGGGTATACGCCTTCTGCGGCGACGGCTGCATGATGGAGGGCATTTCCAGCGAAGCCTGCTCCCTGGCCGGCACCCTGAAGCTGGGCAAGCTGACCCTGCTGTATGACGACAACGAAATCTCCATCGAAGGCAGCACCGACATCGCTTTCCGCGAAAACGTGCCCGCCCGCTTTGAAGCCTACGGCTGGCAGGTGATCCGCCTGGCCGACGGCAACGACCCCGAGGCCATCACCGCCGCCATCGAGGAAGCCAAGAAGGACGACCGGCCCTCCCTGATCGTGTGCCCCACCAAGATCGGCTTCGGCTGCCCCGCCAAGGAAGGCAAGTCCTCCGCCCACGGCGAACCCCTGGGCCCGGACAACGTGCTGGCCACCAAGAAGAACCTGGGCATGCCCGAAGAAGACTTCTGCGTGCTGCCCGAGGTATACGAGCACGTGAACGCCCTGATGGAAAAGAACGAAAAGGCCGAAGCGGAATGGAACGACCTGTTCGTGAACTACTGCAAGGCGTACCCCGAGCTGGCCGAGGAATGGGAAGCCTGGCACAGCACCGAGCTGCCCGACGAAGTGGCGCTTAACGACGCCCTGTGGCAGTGGAGCGACAAGATGGCCACCCGCGCCACCTCCGGCGAAATGATCAACCGCCTGGCCAAGCTCCTGCCCAACTTAGTGGGCGGCAGCGCCGACCTGGCCCCCTCCAACAAGACCTACATCAAGGACGGCGGCGATTATTCCGCCGAAAACCGGGCGGGCCGCAACCTGCACTTCGGCGTGCGCGAGCATGCCATGGCCGCCATCTGCAACGCCATCGCCCTCCACGGCGGCCTGCGCGTCTTCTGCGGCACCTTCTTCGTGTTCAGCGATTACATGAAGCACGCCATGCGCATGAGCGCCATCATGAAGCTGCCCGTCACCTATGTGCTCACCCACGACTCCATCGGCGTGGGCGAGGACGGCGCCACCCACGAGCCCATCGAGCACCTCACCGGCCTGCGCGCCATCCCCGACATGCTGGTGTTCCGTCCCGCCGACGGCAAGGAAACCACCGCCGCCTGGCTCACCGCCCTCACCGCGGGCCTGCCCACCTGCCTGGTGCTCACCCGCCAGAACCTGCCCCAGTACGAAACCAGCGGCTGCGAAGCAATGAAGGGCGGCTACATCTTAGCCGATTCCGACAAGGAAACCCCCGACGTGCTGCTTATGGCCTCCGGCTCCGAAGTGGAGCAAATGATGGGCGCCAAGGAAGAACTCAAGAAGGACGGCATCGACGCCCGCGTCGTTTCCATGCCCTGCATGGAGCTCTTCCTCAAGCAGCCCAAGGAATATCAGGAAAAGGTCATTCCCGCCGCCGTCCGCGCCCGCGTCAGCATGGAAGCCGGCGTGACCATGCCCTGGTACCGCTTCGTGGGCCTGGACGGCAAGGCCCTGGGCATCGACCGCTTCGGCGCTTCCGCCCCCTATTCCGTCCTGTTCAAGGAATTCGGCTTCACCGTGGAGAATGCGGTAAAAGCGGCTAAGGAAGTTGTGGGGAAATAACATATCATTTATGTGGGGGAAACCGTTCTTTGAAGGTCAAAGAACGGTTTCCCCCACACCCCTTTCCAAGAAAACCGAAAAAAAGCCGATCATTTGCTTGCTGAAAAATGATGCGGCATTCATATACAGGAGGAAATCATTATGCCGAAAATCACCTTCATGGGCGCGGGCTCCTCGGTGTTCGCCAAGAACGTGCTGGGCGACAGCATGTGCACCCCGGCGCTGGAAAACAGCGTGATCGCGCTCTACGACATCGACCCCAAGCGCCTGGAAGAATCCCATCTGATGCTCACCGCCATCAACAATAATTTGGGCAATAAGGCGAAGATCGAAACCTACTGCGGGGTGGAAAACCGCAAAGCCGCCCTGCGGGGGGCCGATTACGTGGTGAACGCCATCCAGGTGGGCCTGTACGAGCCCTGCACCGTGACCGACTTTGAAATCCCCAAGAAATACGGCCTGCGCCAGACCATCGGCGACACCCTGGGCATCGGCGGCATCTTCCGCGCCCTGCGCACCATTCCCGT
>CACWWM010000338.1 GCA_902764565.1 uncultured Eubacteriales bacterium | reverse complement strand
AAAACCTCCGGTGTATTTGTGTGCCTTTTTCCCTGTTCTCCGGTCATAGCGGCTTTTCTCCCTGCATATGTTTTCCATGAAACAGGAACAGAAGGAGGAAACAGTATGGCGCAGGAGAATCAGGAGGCGCGGCCCCTTTATCGGGATATTGCGGAAAGAACCCAGGGCGATTTGTACATTGGCGTGGTGGGGCCTGTACGCACGGGGAAAAGTACCTTTATCGCGGGTTTTATGGAGCAGATGGTGCTGCCCCTCATGGCGAACGGCCCCCGCCGTGATCGGCTCACAGACGAACTGCCCCAGTCCGGCTCGGGCCGCACGGTCATGACCACTCAGCCAAAATTCGTGCCCGGGGAAGGTGCGGCGGAGGTGCGGGTAGACCCCCATATGACGGCGCGGGTGCGGATGGTGGATTCCGTAGGCTATCTCATTCCCGGCGCGCTGGGCACCCAGGAAGGGGACGCCGCGCGCATGGTGTCCACGCCCTGGGCTGCGGAAGATATGCCCTTTGAGCAGGCGGCGGCCCTGGGCACCAAAAAGGTAATCACCGATCACGCCACCGTGGGCGTGGTGGTGACAACTGACGGCACGGTGGCTGATCTGCCGCGCAGCAACTATGTGCAGGCGGAAGAACAGGTGATCCGCCAGCTGAAGGCCCTCAGCAAGCCCTTTGCCGTGGTGCTCAATTCCGCCCATCCCCAAAGCAGCGAGGCGGAAGCCCTGCGCGCGTCCCTGGAAAGCAAGTATGACGTGCCGGTGACGCTGCTGAACGTAAAGGAAATGCAGCAGGCGGATATCCAGCGGCTGCTGTCCGGGCTTTTGCAGGAATTCCCCCTGCGGGAAGTGCGTTTTTCCGTGCCGGGCTGGATGGGCGCGCTGGACGAAAACCATTGGCTGCCCACTCATGCCCTGGAAGTGATCCGCAATTTGGGCGACACCCTGAACAGGGTTCGGGACAAGGAGCAGATCGCCGCTGCTTTTGAGCAGGAAACGGATTGGCTGGCCCCCCGGAACGAAACCGTGCGTTTGGGTGAAGGCGTGGTGCAGTACGATCTGCCTGTCCGGGACGGCCTGTTCAACGAAATCCTCAGCGAGCAGTGCGGCGAAACCATCACGGGGGACGCGCACCTGCTGTCCCTGATGAAGGAACTGGTGGCGGCCAAACGGGAATACGACCGGGTGGCCGGAGCGCTGAAAGCCGTACAGCAAACGGGGTACGGCCTGGTTACGCCCGCCATGAGCGAAATCCAATTGCAGCAGCCTGAATTGATGCGCCAGGGCAGCCGCTACGGCGTGCGCCTAAAGGCCAGCGCGCCCACCCTGCACCTGATCAGATCGGACATCGAAACGGAAATCGCGCCCGTGCTGGGCACCCAGGAACAGAGCGAAGCCTTTGTGGAAACATTGAATCAACAGTATGAAAAGAACCCGCAGGATCTGTGGGAAACCAATTTCTTCGGCAAATCCCTGAAGGAACTGGTACAGGAGGGCGTGAACGGAAAATTGAACCGCCTGCCGGTGGAAACCCAGGAAAAGGTGCAGGCCGCCCTGACCAAAATGCTCAACGAGGGAGAGGGCGGGATGATTACCATTCTCCTGTAAACGCTGTCACATTATCGCCATCCTTGGGTACTGTACATTTGAAGGAAATTGCGGTATGATATACGCAGGAAGGGCAGGATTGCCCTGATTATTCGGAAGCGAGGCATGCGCATTGTATACGGAACAGGATTATGCTGATATTCGCGCTCAGCTAAAGCGGCGCTGGCTGGCGCTGGGCATTCCGGCGGGTCTGCTGCTGGCGGCAGTGATCGTAT
The DNA here is from genome assembly GCA_902764565.1 of uncultured Eubacteriales bacterium. GTDB lineage: Bacteria > Bacillota > Clostridia > Christensenellales > Aristaeellaceae > RUG563. Next base: position 1,139 of record CACWWM010000338.1, on the reverse strand, counting down.
CGTTCGTTTTCAGGATCAAGTGGCTGACCATGACGCTGAGCGTATTGCTTGGCGCGGGCTGCATTTTCTGCTATGGTCTGCTGCTGTCCCCGATCATCGCTTACCGCAGGCATCTGGATGAAGTGCTGCACGGCAGGGTGAGAAACACCACCGGCGCGTTCAAGGACATGGAAGTTCAGCCGGTCATGCGGGACGGCGTAAAATACTATCCCATGATGATCAGCGTGGGCGATATGGAGAACCCGGAAGACGACCGGCTGTTCTATTACGACGCCAATCTGCCCCGGCCCGATTGGAAGATCGGCGAAATGCTGACGGTGACGGCCCATGACAAGTCCCTGGGCGCATGGGAACGGGCCTGAAAGGAAATGAGGATGCAATGAGCGAAAACCAGTGCGTGCTGGCTTGCGTGACGGCGCAGAAGGACTGCGCCCGGCTGATCCGAAAAGGCAGCGAAATGGCGCGGGAAAACGGTCTTCCGCTGCGCGTGATGCACGTGAGCCAGGATAAAAATATCTTTGGCAGCCCGGATTCGGCGGCCATTCTGAACGAACTGTTTTCCCTGGCCCATGAGGCCGACGCGGAAATGAACGTCGTGTACGAGCAGGATGTGCCCGCCGCCATTGCCCGATACGCCGGAGAATGGGCCGCGTCCGTGCTGGTGCTGGGCCCGGATCGCAGCGGCACGGCAGGCCGGGTGAAGCGCCTGCTGCCGGAAGGAACACAGATCACAGTCGTAGAATAAAAAATGTGCACAAACAAAAAGCTCTGCATCCCAATCAGGAGACAGAGCTTTTCATTTGCGTTCTTGCAAATGCAGCATCCCCTTTATTGCTTTCTCGGAAAAGGGACTGGGGGAAACCGCTCTTTGGCATCCAAAGAACGGTTTCCCCCCATAATTTTTATGACTTCGCGGCGCGCTGTTCTGCAAGGTTCATCTGGCCCGCTTTCTTCTGCTTGGCGCTGCGCCAGGCGTACATGATGAGCGCCACGGCGATAACGCCATAGGAGAGGAAGGCGCGGAAGTATTCGCCCACGGCGGAATTGCCAAACATGGCGGAGGCGGCGCTTTGAGCCGTAATGAAAAGAGAATGGAACAGGAAGGTGCCCACCAGGGCCTGCAGGTTGGTGGCCCGGTC
>CACWWM010000337.1 GCA_902764565.1 uncultured Eubacteriales bacterium | reverse complement strand
CCTTGGCGCTGAACACCAGGGACACATAGGGGGCGCATTTCAGGTTTTCTCCCGTTTCATCCCAATCATAGGAAGCGGACATGTCATAATCCATTTTTAGCCCCGTGCCGCCCGCCTGGAGAGTGGAAAGCAGTTGCAGATAGGCGGGGATTTGGGCCGTTTCCTGAATGTATCCGTTGATCTTTTCGGCCAGCGCCTGGGCTTCGGGGCTTTCCCCGGCGTTCAGCACCGGATAGTACACGAAGCTGCCGGAGGTGTCCGCGTCTGTTTCTACCTCCCACTCCCAGTCGCAATCCATCAGCGGATCGGCCGGTGATTCAGCCAGGCCGGTCAAAACAGGAACGAAAGCCAAGAGGCACGCAAGGAACAGCGCGGTCAAAGCGTTCAAATTGTATTTCATGGCAATACCTCCACATATATAGTATACCCCATTATCCGCCGTTTTTCAAGGGGGCCAGCAGGATGGGCTGCGTTTGCGCCCCGGCCAGAGCAGCGGCCAGGGCTTCGGGGATTTTGGTAAAATCCGCCACCACGCTGCGGGGCTTTCCGATGGGATCATCCTGACGGAAGGGCACTATATATACGTTTCGCATGGACAAAATCTTCCCGATATTTTCCGCCGCCGTGGAAAGTCCGTCGTTGGTGGAGGGGGCCACCAGCACCGGGCGGCTGTTGCGCAGATGGGATTTGGCCCCCAGCAGGGCGGGGGTGTCGAAAATGCCGTGGGCCATTTTGCCCATGCTGGCCCCGGTCATGGGGGCGATGATATAGGCGTCCAGAAGCTTTTTGGGGCCGATGGGTTCCACCTCCGGCAGAGTGGAAAGAGGTTTTTTTCCGGTCAGTTCGGCCAGGGTCTGCCATACTTTTTCACTGCTGAAAAAACGGGTGTCCTCTGTTGCGGACCGTTCAGACAAGATAGGCGTTACCTCGTACCCCTGATTCACCAAATCCTCAATCACGGAAAATACTTTCCCGAACGTGCAGAAGCTGCCCGTCAGGGCAAAGCCGACCCTGGTTTTGCTCATGCCGATCCCTCCCGTTCCAGATAGTTCAGCAGCGTTTCAGCGGCGGACTGGGGGCAGTACCGCCCCGGCAGGCCGCTTTCCAAATACGCCTTGAGGCCCAGCGCTTCCGCCGCGTCCCGGTCGATGCCGTAGGGGGCGCTGGCCAAGTCGATCAACACGCATTGCGGCTTTACATGCCGCAATTCTTCTTCGCCCAGCACAGGGGCGGGCACGGTGTTGAACACCGCGTCCATCCCAGACAGCACCTTTGGCATTTCCCGGATGGATACGCTGTTTGCCCCGGCCTCCCGCCTGCTTTCCTCCCGGCGGGCCGCCACCGTCACCGTTGCCCCCAAGGCCCGAAGCAGGCCCGTCAGCGCCTTTCCAATGCGGCCATAGCCGATCACCAGGCAATGGGAACCCCGCAGCGCCCGGTTCATGCGGGCCACGGCGGTAAACAGCGCCCCTTCGGCGGTGAGCGCCGCGTTTTCCCGGGTATAGGTTTCATCCTGCAATACCCGCAGCAGCTTCCAGCCCCGTTTTTCCGCCAGTTTGTCGAAGGCCGCGTCCGTCGCGCCGCACACGATTTTCTGTCCCCGGGGCAATTGATCCGCCGTTTCCTCCGGCAGATACGATTTTGGGAGCGGCAGCACCGCCGCGTCCCAGGGGCCGTGATCCGGTACGGCATGGCCCCTGCCGGGGCACAGTCCGGCCAAACACTTTTCCCTGGCCCCGTTTCCGCAGATCAGGATGCGCATATCATCCCTCCTTTTTCTTGCTGCTGTATCTTATGAAAACAAAAATCTTTCCGTGCTGAAAAAAAGGGTGGAAAAAAAACATGAATTCCTGTATAATAACAAAAAAACGAGGCGACCGGCGCGAAGCGCGGTCGGCCGTCTCGCCGCTTCCGAATGGAAAAGCGGCGAGCGTTTTCTAAGGAGGACGGAACATGGCTTTCAAGCGGATGATCGGCCTGCTGCTTGCTGCGCTTTTGTGCTTTGGCGCGTGCGCGGCGGCGGAGGAGACGGACGCGCCCCAGTTCGTGATGGCGGGCTATGATAGTACGCAGTACCGGGATTGGCTGAACAATCAGTTTTTCAAGCGCATGGAAGAACGCACCGGCGTTCGCTTTGTTTATCAGCAGTACACTGACGCCGCGGCCTGGCAGAAGGCCAAGGACGCTATGACCGCGGGCAGCGATTCCCTTCCCGACGTGCTGTTCAAGGCGTCCCTGGGCGGCGCGGAATGCATCGAACTGCGGGAAAAGGGCGTATTGATCGACTTAAAGCCCTATTTGCAGGAAAACTGCCCCAACCTGTGGGCGATTTTGGAAGCGCACCCCGATGATCTGGCCGCCATTACCCTGCCGGACGGCAGCATCGCCGCCCTGCCTTATTTCGCGGCCCCTTCCGCACAAAATTATATTTGGGTAAACCGGGAATGGCTGAAAACCCTTCGCCTTGAAGAACCCACCACGGCCCAGGAGCTGATTGACGTGCTCACGGCTTTCCGGGATCGGGATCCCAACCGCAACGGCAAAGCGGACGAAATCCCCATGGGCTTCCTGGGGCCCTTCGATCTAAAATTCCTGGCCCATGCCTTTGGCCTGATCGCCAACGATTACAACGTATACGCGGAAGACGGCAAGGTGCAGTTCATGCCGCTGCAGGATAATTACCGCCTGTTCGTGACCTGGTGCCGGGATCTGTACCGGGAAAAGCTGCTGGACAAGAACGGCTTTTCCTATACCGACGATATGCGCACCGTGACCGACAGCAACGCCACCGCCACCTACGGCATGATTCTCGCCACCATGGCGGCGGACATTTTCCAGGTTGCCTGGGCGGAAAACTATGAAATCATGATGCCCCTGTCCTATGGCGGACAGCAGGTGTACCGCGATTTTTCCGGCCCGCTGCTGCGGGGCACCTTCGCCATCACCAGCCATTGCAA
>CACWWM010000336.1 GCA_902764565.1 uncultured Eubacteriales bacterium | reverse complement strand
ATCCTCCGTTGATTTTGCTGCCGTTATGGTATAGGACGAATTTGGAGAAGGTAAAAATTCGCCGGATTTCAACCGAATTGTACAATCTTATTGATATCATTATACACATAATCATCAATTTCTCAAATGGTTTGCATTCATTTTCCCCCCAAAGCCATAAACGTCCGGGAAAAACGACCGCCGCTGCGGGTCAATGCCCCGGGTGCAGAGCAGGCTGACCGTGTAACGAGTGACCACGGCCGACATCAGGTGGACCGTCCCGGAGAACCTTTCTTTCTCCGGCATATTCGTCCGCGGCGTTCCATCCCGCTGGTTTCAAGGATATTTTAGCAGGATAAGCGTTGCAAAAGCGTAACACGGAACCTGAAAAAGGGGAAAAAAGAAGCGTTTTTTGCAAGAAAAATATAGAAAAAAGCCCGGTCAGGGGCAAAAGAAAAAAAGCACCGGGGAACGCACGAACGCTGTTTTCAAAAAATGAAGTCATTTATTTACGGCCCCATCATTTCCGTGGTCGGCGGGCGCCGTGACGGCTGGCGAATGACGGCACACAAAAAACGGGCCGAAGCCCGTCTTTCAGATCGTCAGTATAGTCCCGCCTATCGGCAGGATTTTTTAGGAAGATTTTTCAGCGTTTTTCTTCCAGCGGCGGGGCAAATTCGCTGTGCAGCGGACGGTCCAGCGCCCGGTCCCGGGCAGCCCAGTGGGCGGCGTTGCGCAGGATCAGCTGCACGTTGGGGTTGTAGTAGGAGCGCAGGGTTTCGTGGCCGGGCTGGAAATAGAAAATTTTGCCGTAGCCCCGTTCAAAGCAGCAGGCGGAGCGGAACACGTCGCCGGATTCGTACCAGCCGATGGCCAGCAGGGCGTCCGGGGCAGGGATATCGAAGCGCTCGCCGTACATTTCCTCAGCTTCCAGCTCGAACCAGGCGGGCACGCCCCGCATGATGGGATGGGCGGGCTCGATGACGAAAATGCGTTCCTTGTCCTTGTTTTCATGCCAGCGCAGGGAGCACTGGGTGCCCAGCAGCCGCTGCATGATTTTGGATTCGTGGCCGGAATGGAGCACAATCAGACCCATGCCCCGCAGCACGTGCCGCTGCACCCGGGTCACGATTTCGTCGGGCACCTTGGAGTGCTTGCAGTGGCCCCACCACAGCAGCACGTCAGTATCGTCCAGCACTTCTTCGGTCAGGCCCGCTTCCTCCTGGGACAGCCAGGCCGTGCGCACCCTGAAATCCGGCTGCCCCTCAAAGACGGCGGCTACCGCCCCCAGCACGCCTTGCGGATATACGGCCAATACCTCTTCTTTGCTTTCGGCGGCGTTATCCTCGTTCCAAACTGTCACATGAATGGACATGTCAATCGCTCCCTTTCGTAGCTTTTATGTTATATTCAGCGCCCCTTCCGGGCGCGGGAAATCAAACCTTTTTATCCTTCCATTTGCCGCTGGCGAAGCGGGGATAGAAGAACGCGAAACGCAGCACGATTTCGGACAGGCCGAAGATCCAGGTGCCCACCAGCTCCAGATGCAGCACGTATACCGCGATCACCGCCATGATGGGCCGCACGACGGATACGCACAGGGTGGCCACTAGGGCCACGAACAAATTGTCCCCCGCCCCCCGAAGGGAACCGGACAGCACCACGCTGCTGGTCTGGAAGGGCTGGATGGCGGCAAGCACCAGCATGGTGCTGGCGGCGTAGGCGATCACCTGATCTGCGTTCAGGGTGTTTTCCCCGATGAACAGGCTCACGATCTGATACCGGAAGGCTACGATCAGCACGCCCAGCACCAGGGAGATCATCACCGCGAAGCGCTGGCTGATCTTGCCGTAGAGCATGGAAAGGTCAGGACGCTTCCGGCCTAAGTTCTGGCCCACCAGGGCCGTGGCCGCCACGCCAAGGCCGTCGCCGAAGGTGAAGGTGATGCTCAAAAACTGCATGCAGATCTGGTTGGCGGCGTACATGGTGGTGCCCAGGGAAAACAGGATGCGGGCGTATACGAAAAAACCGAAACGAACGCCCAGCTGCTCGATGGCCGCGTTGCCGCCCACCTTCACGATGGAACGCATGCTGTCCTTGTCAAAGCGCCATTTGTCGTGGAGGGAAAGATGCAGATACCCCTTGAATTTTCCGCCCGCCACAACAGTGGCAAGGGCCATAACGAGCCCGGCGCACATGCCGATGACCGAAGCGATCGCCGCGCCGCGCACTTCCAGCCGGGGAAAGCCCAAATGACCGCCGATCAGGCAGTAATTGAAAAACACGTTGATCAGGTTGCTGCCCATGTTCACCCACATGGTGATCCGGGTTTTGCCGATGCCACGCTGGGCGGCGCAGATGCACATCGACAGGGCGTTTACGGGCAGGGCGTAATTCATGATGGTGAAATAATCCACCGCGTCCAGAAACACCTTTTCGCTTTCGGCGCTGTCCCCGCCCGCCAAGCGCATGAGGGGCATGGCGAACACGTCCGCCAGCATGGCCAGGAAAAGCGAAAGGCCCAGGGCCAGCATAAGGGCGTTGCGCAGAGTGGCGTTGGCGTCCGCCTGCCTTTCCTCGCCCTTGCGCCGGGCCACGATGGCCGTGATGCCCACGTTCAGCGCGAAGAACAGGCAAAGAAGCACCATGCGGGGCTGGGTGGGCAAACCCACGGAGGATAAACCCTCCGCCCCCAATTCGTTGCCCACCATGATGGTGTCCACCGTGCCGATCAGGCTCATGAGCACCATTTCGATGATGGAGGGCAGCGCGATGCGCATCACGTCCCCATACGCGGTTTTTCCGTTCGGCAGCTCACCTTGGCGGTACTCCTGCTTCACCAGATATTCCGGGGCCAGCAGCCGCCGCAGCACATTGCTTTCCACGCTCCCGCGCCCTCCTTTCGTAAACGTCAGCCAAGCAGAGAAATTCTACCATACTTTTCCCCGCTTGTAAATTCTGATACCGGGAAAAATTGTAAGGCGATCAAAGCAGCCCTT
>CACWWM010000335.1 GCA_902764565.1 uncultured Eubacteriales bacterium | reverse complement strand
TCCCGGTTTCTGGCCAGATGATGATAAGAAAGCCGGGAAGATTATAATCCGCGTCCTGTTTTTTTGTTATGGCATCCAGCACAAAGGCTTTGCCAGTTGCCCTGATCCCAGAACAGTCGCTGGTCGCCCCGGTGCGGGATGATATGATCCACCACCGTTGCAGGAACGACCTTGCCCTCTGCCTGGCAGAAAGCACACAGCGGATGCTGCTGAAGGAAAAGTTTTCTGGCTTTTCGCCAGCGGGAATCATATCCACGGACATCAGCGCCGCCGCGAAGCCGGTCGCCGCTCCACATCATGTGATCCTTACAAAACACCTGGCCCTGCATAGCCATCTCCGGGCAACCGGGATAGCGGCAGGGTCTTTTGGGCCTGTACGGCATACGTTTTTCCTCCTCAGTCCAATATGAGCAATCCACGGGTATCGTAGACGGATTCGCCGCCTTGGTTCTTCATAGCCCTGTCCAGCGCCATGACCAGAGCAACCGCGCCGTCCACTTTCTCCGTGGATTTTTCTTTGTCGATTTTCAGGTTCCCGGCTGGATCGGTGCGCACGAAAGCATTGTCCATGTTCCACCAGAGAACCGGATGCCCGCCGTGATTCAGCTTCCGTTCCAACACGATTCGCATCAGTTCCTTGGTCGGCGGTCTCATGTCCCGGAAGCCCTGCCCAAAGGGCACCATGGTAAAGCCGTCGTCCTCCAGGGTCTGCACCATCATGGTGGCGTTCCAGCGGTCATAGGCAATTTCCCGGATATTAAACCGTTCGCCCAGCTTCAGGATGTACTGTTCGATGAAGCCGTATAAAGAGAGCAATCCTTCATTGGCAGATCTTTTCTACCGGCTTTCCGGCGAGGAGATGAACCTGCTGCATAATGAAGCCGTGACCATCATCGAAAAGTACAGAAGGGAACATGGCGAACCGCCGGTTGCCATGATGGCCGTGTACGATTACTTGCATGAAAAGCAGATCGATGCAGCAGCAGAAGTCAAGACGAAACAGGCAATGTTCAAATCGTAGCAAAAAAAGCCGTCCTGGAAACAGGGCGGTTTTTCTTAAGATATCAAGAAAAAAGACGAAAAATTTACCGACATTTTTACCGACAGTTGCGTGATATTTCATGCTTTTTGTGCGTTATATGAGCGAAAACGGCGAGCAAAGGAAAATGGGCGAAATAATGAAAAAGCCTTGAAACACAACGGTTTCAAGGCTTTTTGGTGGCGCGCCCTGGGGGATTCGAACCCTCGACCTTTTGATTCGTAGTCAAACACTCTATCCAGCTGAGCTAAGGGCGCACATGCTGTTCTCCCGAACAGCTTGATTAGTATAGCAGATGCTCGTGAAAAATGCAAGGGGTATTTTGCGTTTTTTTTCAGAAAATTTTTTTGGAAAAAGGGTTGACAGGGAGGGAAAACGTGGTACAATGTGATCGAAGGTCAAAGAAAGTCAGAAATTTGACCTTCGGAAGACGATACTATCCCGAACGGGGGTTGATTTTATGAGCAGCAATCAGTACACCCAGAAATCCATGGAAACCATCCAGCTGGCCCAGCGGCTGGCCCAGGAGCGGGGACACCAGCAATTGGAGCAGGCGCACCTGCTTTCCGCCCTGCTGAACCTGCCGGAAGGGCTGATTCCCCAGCTTTTGTCCAAAATGAACGTGGACGCGGAGGGCCTGAAGCAGGGAACGGAAACGATCCTGCAAAAGCTGCCCCAGGTGCGGGGGCTTTCCAGGGAAGAGGGCAAGGTTTACGTTTCCGCCGATATGGATAAGGCCCTGCGCGCCGCGGCGGACGAAGCGGCCCGCATGAAGGACGAATACATTTCAGTGGAGCATTTGTTCCTGGCCCTGGTCAAGACGGCGGACAAGGACCTGGCCCCGCTGTTCAAGCGGCTGAACATTTCGGAGAGCGCGTTCCTGAAAGCGCTTTCCACCGTGCGCGGCGCGGCCCGCGTGACCAGCGACAACCCGGAGGACACCTACGACGCCCTGGCCAAGTACGGCTCCGATCTGGTGGATATGGCCCGGAAGGGCAAGCTGGACCCCGTGATCGGCCGTGACAGCGAAATCCGGGACGTGATCCGGATTCTGAGCCGCAAGAGCAAAAACAATCCCGTGCTGATCGGCGAGCCCGGCGTGGGCAAAACCGCCATCGCCGAGGGCCTGGCCCTGCGCATCGTGCGCGGCGACGTGCCGGACAGCCTGAAGGATCGCTCCGTGTTCTCCCTGGACATGGGTTCCCTGATCGCCGGGGCCAAATTCCGGGGCGAGTTTGAGGAACGGTTAAAGGCTGTTCTTGCCGAAATCAAAAAGAGCGAAGGCAAGATCATCCTGTTCATCGACGAGCTGCACACCATCGTGGGCGCGGGCAAAACCGAGGGCAGCATGGACGCGGGCAACCTGCTGAAGCCCATGCTGGCCCGGGGCGAGCTGCACTGCATCGGCGCGACCACCCTGGACGAATACCGCAAATATGTGGAAAAGGACGCGGCCCTGGAGCGCCGTTTCCAGCCTGTGATGGTGAACGAGCCCACGGTGGAGGACACCATTTCCATCCTGCGCGGCCTGAAAGAACGCTATGAAGTGTTCCACGGGGTCAAGATCCAGGACGGCGCATTGATCGCCGCCGCCACCCTTTCCAACCGCTATATTACCGACCGTTTCCTGCCCGACAAGGCCATCGACCTGGTGGACGAGGCCTGCGCCATGATCCGCACGGAAATGGATTCCATGCCCCAGGAGCTGGATGAAATCCGCCGCCGCATCATGCAGCACGAGATTGAAGAAGCCGCCCTGAAAAAGGAAACGGACGCGCTTTCGCAGGAGCGCCTGAACACCCTGCGCAAGGAGCTTTCCGATATGCGGGATCAATTCAAGGAAATGCAGTCCCGCTGGGAAAACGAAAAGAACGATATCGGCAAGGTGCAGAAGCTGCGCGAGGACATCGAGCGGGTGAACGCCGAAATCGAAAAGGCGAA
>CACWWM010000334.1 GCA_902764565.1 uncultured Eubacteriales bacterium | reverse complement strand
TCCTTCCACAGACCGTCGACAAACCCTTGGATGCATCGAAGGGCCCGCCCGGCAGAGCCGCCCGGGGCCTTCCGGCCCGGCCTCCGCTAAAAATATGCCCAAGGGCATATTTTTCAAGCGCTTCGGCCCCTTCGATTATTATTCCGCAGGGGCCGAAGCGCCCGGAAAACGGTACAGTGTACCGTTTTCAGCGTAGGCCGGGCGGTAGCCCAAGGCGTGTACGTCGCCGAGGAGCAAATGAAATTTGCTTCCGCTATCAATTTCTGGCCGCAAAATGAGTATTTCCGGCCTTGCAGGCCGGAAATGCCATTTTGCAAGAAATTGATGCACCCCATCGAAAGACTGCTTTAGCTGTCTTTCGATGGCAGCGTATCGACTTTGTCGATACGCTGGTTTTACGAAGCCCTTTCCTTCTTTTGCAGCAGCACCGCCGCCACCACGATAAAGCCCTTAAAGGCTTCCCGCAGGAAGGTGGGCACGCCCACCAGATTGAGCAGATTGTTCATCACCGCAATAATCAGCATCCCCAGCACCGTACCCACGATGGAGCCCTTGCCGCCGCTCATGCTGGTGCCGCCCACCACCACGGCGGCGATGGCGTCCATTTCATAACCGCTGCCCGCGTTGGCGTAGTCCATACTGCCGATGCGGGCTATATTAATGACCGCCGCCACGGAAACCAGCGCGCCGGAGAGGACGTACACCAGGGTCTTCACCCGTTCCACGTTGATGCCGGACAGCCGGGCCGCCCGCTCGTTGGAGCCGATGGCGTATACATGCCTGCCGAAGGGCGTGCGCCGGGCCAGGATATACAGCAGCACGGCGATGACCAGCCAATAGATGATGGGCAGGATGATTTCCCCGCCGATGGTGGTGTTGGTGATAGCCCGGAACTCCTTGGGCACCTTGGTGCCCGCCGTCTGCATAAAATACTGGGTCACGCTGCGGCAGATCTTCATCATGCCCAGGGTGGCGATGAACGCGGGAATCCTGCTCCGGGCAATGAGCACGCCGTTGACCGCGCCGATCAGGCAGCCAGCCGCCAGGGCGGCCAGAATGCCGATGATGAAAGCGGGCGTGCCGGTGATGCCGATGGCGGTGAGCACCCCATTGGCGTTGCCGTTGATCAGCACCATCATCACCGCGCCCACGGCCACCAGGGTGGAGCCTACGGCCAGGTCGATGCCGCCTGAGATGATGACAAAGGTCATGCCCAGGGCCACCACGCCCACGGGCGCGTTATTGCGCAGAATATTGATCCAGTTCTTGCCCCAGTTGGCGAACCAAGCGCCAAAGTCGGGATAATCGAAGCCCAGGGCGACGGTCTGCACAAGGATCATCAAAATCAGCACCGCGCCGGTGGAATACAGCGGATTGCTTTGCCATTTCCGGAGGAACCGCGTCAAGAAGCTCTCCTGTTTCGCTTTTGCCGTCATTGTGCTTTCTCCTCCTCCGTGATTCCGCCCGTAGCCAGGCGCATGATGTTGCTTTCGTTCATGGTTTCCCCGCTGACCTCGGCCTGCAAATCCCCATGGTACAGCACCAGGGCGCGGCCGCAGACGCGAATGATTTCCTGCGCCTCGTTGGACAGCACCACCACGGCCACACCCCGCCGGGCCAATTGCAGGATGATATCGTAAATTTCTTCCTTCGCGCCCACGTCCACCCCCTGGGTGGGGTTGTCCAGGATCAGCAGCTTGGGATCGGTGGACAGCCACTTGGCCAGCACCACCTTCTGCTGATTGCCGCCGGACAGGCTGCCGATCCCATCGAAGGGGCTTCCCATTTTGATATGCAGGTCCCGGCGCTGGCGGTCAAAATTCTCCAATTGCTTTTTCTGGCTGATGAGGCCGAACTGGGCGAATTTTTCCAGGGTCACCATGGTGCCGTTATCCAGGATGTTCATATCCTTGATGAGGGCGTTCTCCTTCCGGTTCCGGGGCAGATAGCCAATGCCCAGGGACAGGGCCTGCCGGGTGGAAACCATTTGCACGGGCTGCCCTTCCCAATACATGCGGCCCTGGTACTTTCCCCCGTCGCCGAACACCGTGCGGAACAGTTCGCTCCGTCCGTCGCCCAGCAGGCCGGTGACGCCCAGCACCTCCCCCGCCCGCACGGTCAAATGAATATGGCGGTAATGGGGCTCCTGGGTCAAATCCTCCAGCCGCAGCACTTCCCGGCCGATCTGCCCGTTTTGGGCAAGAGCCTCCGTGCGCACGTCATGGCCCACCATGTCCCGGGCAATCCCGGCAATGGAAGCGTCCGCCACCCGTCCGCTGGATACCGCCACGCCGTCCCGCAGCACCACGTACCGGTCGCAGATTTCCATGACTTCCCGCAGCTTATGGGAAATGAAAATGACGCCCACCTGCTGCTTTTTGAGCATCCGCAGCATATCGAACACCCGCTCGATCTCCGGATCGGTGAGGGAGGTGGTGGGCTCGTCCATGATGATAACGGAAGCTTTCATCATCAGCGCCCGGGAAATCTCCACGATTTGCTTATAGCTGGCGTCCAGGGAGGAAACCGGGACTGTGGGGTCGATGCGGATTTCCATGCGGTCAAACAGCGCGCGGGTCTGCCGCAGTTCTTCCTGATGGTCGATGAACCCGCGCTTTTTGATTTCCCGGCCGATGAACATGTTTTCGTACACCGGCAGATCGTTGATCAGGTTCAGCTCCTGGTGAATGAAGGCGATGCCCGCGTTCAGGGAATGGGCGGGGGAAGGAAAAGAAACGGGCTTTCCGTCCAGGATAATCCGGCCCGCGTCCGGCTGAATCACGCCGCCCAAAATGTTCATCAGCGTGGATTTGCCCGCGCCGTTTTCCCCCAGCAGGGCGCAGATTTCCCCCGCTTCCAGGGAAAAATCCACCTGGCGGAGCACCTGATTCGCGCCGAAGGATTTCACGATCCCCCGCATGGAAAGGTTCATTGCTTCACTTCCTTCTGCCGCTGTGACAATCAGTTCCGAATGGAACGAAGGGCCGTGGGGT
>CACWWM010000333.1 GCA_902764565.1 uncultured Eubacteriales bacterium | reverse complement strand
GCCCATGGGGTTTACAGGGAGGAGATTTCATTATATAATAGCCAAGTACATATATACGGTTGAAAGGCGGTACTCTATCCATGATTGAAAATTGGCTGTTTGGAATCACCTCCGCCCTGGCGGAAGACGCCGGCACCGCGGCTGCGGCTGCGGCCACGACTGCCGAGAATGCCGAACAGGTGGCTGAAATGTCCCCCGTGGCGGCGCTGCTGCAAATGGTGCTGCCCCTGGTGCTGATGGGCGCGGTGTTCTACTTTATGCTCATTCGTCCCCAGCGCAAGAAGGACAAGAAAGTCAAGGAAATGCTGAATAATCTGAAGCATGGCGACCGGATCACCACCATCGGCGGCATCTACGGCACCATCGTGGGCATCAAGGACGATACCGTCACCCTGGCCGTGGGCCAGAAGGGCGGCCAGCCCTACGAAATGACCGTGGCTCGCTGGGCCATCCGTCAGGTGGAAGAAGTGACCGTGGAGAACGACAGCGAAGTGCTGAACTGATTTCCACCGGTTCTTTACGAACGATAAGACCCGCGGGTTTCCAGCGGGTCTTTTCCGTTGGAGGCTTCGGGCAATATGGATTTTCTGTCTCTTTTTATCCTGGCCGTGGGCCTGAGCATGGACGCTTTCGCCGTGGCCGTATGCAAAGGGCTGGCGCTGAAAAAGATCACGCTTCGCCATGCCCTCACAGTGGGCCTGTGGTTCGGCGTGTTCCAGGCGCTGATGCCCCTGCTGGGCTATCTGCTGGCCGCCCAGTTCCGGGAAGCCATTACCGCCTACGCCCACTGGATCGCCTTCGGTCTGCTGGTGCTGATCGGCGGCAACATGATCCGGGAAGCGATATTTGAAAAGGAAGAAGCGGAAACGGACAGCGCCCTGTCCTTCCGTTCCATGCTGCCCCTGGCGGTGGCTACCAGCATCGACGCCCTGGCCGTGGGCGTGACCTTCGCGTTTCTGGACGTGCGCATCGTCCCCTCCGTCACGCTTATCGGCGTTACCACCCTGATTCTTTCCATGATCGGCGTAAAAGCGGGCAGCCTGTTCGGCGCGAAGTACGAAAAAAAGGCCGAAATCTTAGGCGGCGTGATCCTGATCCTGCTGGGCGTCAAAACCCTGTTGGAGCATTTGGGCATTTTATAAGCAAGAATTTGTTTTCTTTTGGCGCGCCGCTTTGCAGCGGCGCGTTTTTGTGTTATACTGTGTGCAGAATTTACACGGAGGTGCGCGCATATGCGGATCGGATTAAGTTCTTACTCTCTGGATCAGGAAATCAAGCAGGGAAAACTGACCCTGCCGGAAGCCATTGACTGGGCTGCGGCCCACGGCGCGGAATGCATGGAGCTGGTGCCCTTCGCCTTCCGGTTTGATGACCCGGAAACGGGCAAAATCGACGAAAATTTCATTGCCGCGGTGAAGCGTCGGGCGGCCGACGCGGGCATTCCCCTGGTGAACTATTCCGTGCTGGCGGATTTCTGCAAGGAAGGGGAAGCGCTGGAAAAGGAAATCGCCCGCATCTGCCATGAGGTGGATATCGCGGCGGCCCTGGGCGTGCCCCGGATGCGGCACGACGTGTGCGGCTTCCGCCGTCCCCACAAGGAAAACACATTAAAGGATTTTGAGCGCTGGATGCCGGTGATGGCGGAGGCCGCCGCCCGGGTGACCGCCCACGGCAGGGAAGTGGGCGTAAAAACCATGATCGAAAACCACGGCTTCTTCGCCAACGGCTGCGACCGGGTGGAACGCATCCTGAACCAGGTGAACGACGAAAACTACGGCCTGCTGCTGGATACCGGCAACATCGTGTGCGTGGACGAGGACGCCGCCGTGGCCGCCCAGGCGCTGGCTCCCCTCACCCGCATGGTGCACCTGAAAGACTTCTACATCCGCACCCGCGACCCCGGCGACGCCACCCAATTTGACTGCGCCGGAAGCTGGTTCCGTTCCCGGGGCGGCAAATACCTGCGGGGCGCCATCCTGGCCCAGGGCGATCTGGACATTTGGGCCATCCTGCGCTCCCTGAAAGCCTCCGGCTACGACGGCGATATCGCCATCGAGTTCGAGGGCCTGGAGGACGCCCAGTACGCCTCCGCCGTGAGCCTGCAGAACGCCCGGCGGATCTGGAACGAAGTGTAAGCAAAGGAGCATGCACCTATGAAAATCGGCGTATCGTCTTACAGCTTCGCCCAGTACATGGGCGAAACCAAAGCCAACTATTTTCAGATCATCGATCTGGCCAAGGAAATGGGCTTTGACGCCATCGAGTTCATCGACCTGAAATTGGAGGTACAGCCCGCCGAGAGCTTGGCCGCCCTGGCGAAGGGCATCCGGGCGTACTGCGAAAAGAAGGGCCTGCCCATCGCGGCCTACACCGTGGGCGCGGATTTCCTGAACCACGAAAACGAAGCGGAGCGCATCAAGGGCCAGGCGGACATCGCGGAAATCCTTGGCGCGCCCGTCATGCGCCACGACGCTTTCTGGAGCCTGCCGGAGGGCATGACCTGGCGGCAGGGCGTGGAAAAGGCGGCCCCCCTCATCCGGGAAGTGACGGAATACGCGGCGGCAAAGGGCATCCGCACCTGCACCGAAAACCACGGCATGATTTTGCAGGACGCGGAACGGGTGGAAACCCTGATCCGCACGGTGAACCACCCCAACTACGGCTGGCTGGTGGATATGGGCAATTTCCTCTGCGCCGACGACAATCCCCTGCGGGCCGTGCCCATCGCCGCGCCTTACGCCTTCCATGCCCATGTGAAGGACTTCCTTTTCAAATCCTTCGCGGACGACGATCCCGGCGACGGCTGGATTCACACCCGCAACGGCAACTACATCGCTATCAGGGCGTGGTGTCCTATGAATTTGAGGGCCACGAGCAGAACCTGCCCGCCCTGAAAAACGCCCTGAAATTCATCCGCAGCGCGGCGGAATAAAAGCTAAATCATTCATATAACAGGGGGAAACCATTCTTTGAAGGTCAAAGAATGGTTTCCCCCTGACCCCTTTCCAAGAAAGCCAAAAAAATACGCTCTCTGCAAAACTTTTTTATCGCCTTTCTCGGAGGGGGGCTGGGGGAACCTCTCAATAGCCACGCGGGTTTAGCCGCGTGGCGCGTTATCGTTCAAGCGATATAACGCGGAAGCACGGGCAAGCAACGCGCAGGCCGTGCGAAGAAACGCCAAAGAGAGGTTCCCCCAGAAATATATGAATTCCTTACCCCCTCTGCCGAAGCTGCCAGAAGGCCACGGCGGCGGCCGCCGCCACGTTCAGGGAATCGATCCCGGCGGCCATGGGGATTTTCACGATATGGTCGCATTGGCGGATGGTTTCCTCGGTGAGGCCCGTGTCCTCCGTGCCCAGGGCGATCACCAGCCTGGGCAGGCGGGGCAGCAGGGGATCGTCCAGGGAAAGGCAATTGTCCCGCAGGGCCAGCCCGGCGATTTGGAAGCCCGCGTTTTTGAGAACCGTCAAATCGCCGTTTTCCAGCCGGGCCCAGGGCACCTGGAACACCGCGCCCATGCACACCCGCACCGCCCGGCGGTGCAGGGGATCGCAGCAGGTG
>CACWWM010000332.1 GCA_902764565.1 uncultured Eubacteriales bacterium | reverse complement strand
GGCGCTTTCCTCTGCTTCAGAATATTCGATCACGGCCTGAATATCCGGCTGCGCAAGGGTGGGAATCAGCATTTGCTGCACCAGTTCATCAAAGGCTAAGCGGACGCGGTGGGCAGTTTTGTAGGGGATTTGATTCTTATTGCAATACTGCTCGATTTCGCCCGCCATGCCCAAGAAATCGTAATCCTTGTTTTCGATGTTCAGTTCCAGCACCTTGAGCTTGCGGATGAAGCGCCGGGTGTTTTCTCTTTGGGGATGATCGCAAATCTGCTCGGGGCTTCCGTCCTCGTAAATGCCGCCCTCGTCCATGTAGAAGACCCGGTTGGAAATGGCGCGGGCGAAGTTCATTTCATGGGTCACGATCATCAAGGTTTTGCCGGTTTTAGAAAGGTCGCGGATGACCGCCTGCACTTCGCCCACCATGGTGGGGTCCAGGGCGCTGGTGGGTTCGTCGAACAGAATGATGTCCGGGTCCATGGCCAGGGTGCGGGCAATGGCGATGCGCTGCTTCTGGCCGCCGGAAAGCTCGTCCGGGTAGTTCAGCGCCTTTTCCGCCAAGCCCACAGTGCGCAGCAGCCGCATCCCTTCATCATAGGCTTCCTGCTTGCTCTTTCCCAGCAAATCCATGGGGGCCAGCATGATGTTTTCGATGACAGTCAGATGCCCGAACAGGTTGAAGGATTGGAACACCATGCCCATCTTCTGCCGCACCTTGCCCAGGTCGCATTTGGGATCGGTCACGTCGGTGCCGTTCACCCAGATATGGCCCTCTGTGGGCTTTTCCAACAGGTTGATGCAGCGCAAAAGCGTACTTTTCCCCGTTCCCGAGGGGCCGATGACCGAGATCACGTCCCCGTCGTGGATTTCCACCGACACGTCCTTCAAAGGCGTGATGTTGGAATAAACCTTTTTGAGATGCTCGATCTTAATCATGGACTCCCGCAGCCTCAATTGTCGCAAGTCCGCTTCATGCGGACATTGCTCGTTTCGGCTGATCTCACCGCCGACGATATTTCTGCCACCGGCAGTCGTCGGCGGTTCGGCCCCCTTGAGAATCATATCCGGTTTGCGCTTTTTGGGATTCATCCGAATCTGTATCTTGCTGACCAGGAAGCCCAGCAGCCCTTCCAGCACGAAATAGATCACCGTCACCGCGATCAGGGGGAAGAATGCCTCGTAGGTGCGGCTGCGCACGATGTCGCCCATCTTGGTCAGGTCCTGCACGGCGATATAGCCCACGATGGCCGTAGCCTTGATGAGACCCACGATCTCGCCCTTGTAGGCGGGCAGGATATGGGGAATAGCCTGGGGCAGGATGATGCGGAAGAAGGTGCGCCGGTTGGCGTAGCCCAGGGCGTAAGCCGCTTCATACTGGCCCCGGTCGATGGTGCCAACGCCCATTTTCAGCAGCCCGAACACGGAAGCGCCGAAGGTGAGCGTAAATCCGATGACCGCCACGAAAATGCCGCTGATGGCGACGGAACCGAAGATGATATAATACAGGATCATAAGCAGCACCACCATGGGCATACCCTGCACCAGCCACATGGAAAACCGCGTCACGCCGTTGGCGACGATGTTCCCGTTCCGGCAGAGCATGAACACCAGGAAGCCCAGCGCTGTTCCAAACAGGATGGAAAGCACAGTGATGAGCAGGGTGGTCAGCACACCATTCGCAAACAGCTCCCAGCGGTTTTCACGGATAAAGGTTTTGTAAAAACTGTCCTGGATGGAATCGAGGAACGATTTTTCCGCGCTTTCCGCGCCGGTGGAAACCTGGCTGGCATCGGACGCGGCAAGGTCGCTGCTCAATACGGCCAGCACGATCCCGCCATAGCCGGTGGGGTCGGAAAACAGCACCTGCTCCTGCCGTTCAGGCGTCACGTTCATATCCGTGGTGAAATCATACTTTCCGGATTGAATGGCCGGAATCCGTCCGGCGAAATCCACGTCGCCCAGTTCCAGGGCATAGCCCCTGTCCCGGCAGAAACGAACCACGAGATCAATATCGTAGCCCACGTTCTTCCCGTCCTTGATGTAAGAAAATGGCGCGTCCGTAGAGGTGGTCACGACCCGGATCGTGCCGTTTTCCCCGGTCAGGCCGGACATATCCACGACCTTTTTTTCTTCATCAATACCGTACCAGATGTTTTCCAGATCTTCCATGGTGCCGTTTTCCCGGCTTCTTTTCAGGAAATCATTCAGTTCCGCGCAGAGGGCGGCGCTGGCCGGGTCATTCTTCCGAAAGGCAAAGGCGTAATTATTCTGGGTGATCCGGTCATGGATATAGTCGATTTCCGGCTGCTCCGCGTGAACGGCGAACAGCCCCAATTCGTCGCCCAAGTAAGCGTCGATCTTCCCGGCCAGCAGCGCCGCGATGCAGTCCGGGTAGGTGTTGAACAGCAGGTATTCGCTGTCCGGGAAATATTCTTTCGCGGCGTCCTCCATCAGCGGCCCCACCAGCACGCCGATGCGTTTCCCGTTGTAGTCCTGCCAGCGGACGGTTTTCGCGGCCTGCTCCGTGACTAAAGCAGGATCTTTCAGCACCACCATCACTGTGCCGCCGGAATAATAGGGCACAGAGAAATTGACGCTCTCCCGGCGCTCATCGGTGATGGAGATCCCGGCAGCGGCAAAATCCGCCTTGCCGGTCTGGACAGCGGGCAAGATTCCGTCGAAGTTCATGACCTGCACCTTGAGCCCATAGCCGTTGGCTTCACAGAATTGAGCAATCAGATCGATCTCCGCGCCGACGATTTCAGTGCCCCGGTAATAGGTCATGGGCACATAGTCGCCCTCCGTAGCCAATGTCAGCGTGCCCTTGGTCGCGGGGAACGAAGCGTAGTCCGGCATGGTCTTTCCTTCCTCCGGACCATCTGCCCACTTTTCGATCACCCGTTCCAGCGCGCCGCTTTCTTTCATGGGAATAAGCCAGGCGTTTAACTCTTCCAACAGTGCGTCACCCTTTGCCGTCTTGGGCAGCACAATGCCGAACGAAAAGGTATCCAGGTATTCATCCACCACG
>CACWWM010000331.1 GCA_902764565.1 uncultured Eubacteriales bacterium | reverse complement strand
TGATTCTGGTTAAAAAAGTATATCATTATTTTCTTTTCTTGACAAGCGGCGCGTTTCGTGTCATAGTAAGCATAGAAAAAACAGAAGAAGGAAGGGCGACGCATGAAAAGGATTTTCTGCATTTTGGCCGTGCTGCTGCTGACCGTTCCCGGGTGCATTGCGGAAGACTTAGACCTTGATCTTCCGGTTCAATATCCCCTGAATGAAAAGGATGAGGCGACGGTGAACGACGTGGATTTTTCCCGGTATATGCCCGCAGACGACGCCAACCGCGTATTTTATGAAATCTTTGTGGGTTCCTTCTCCGATTCCGACGGGGACGGCGTTGGCGATCTGCGCGGCGTCATCAACCGCATGGATTATCTGAACGACGGCGATCCTCAATCCGGTGCAAGCTTAGGCGTGGAAGGCATCTGGCTCACGCCCATCTTCGCCTCCCCCAGCTATCACAAATATGACATTATCGATTTTTATTCCGTCGATCCCGCCTTCGGCACCATGGACGACCTGAAAGAGCTGGTTGCCCTGTGCCATGAACGGGACGTGAAGCTGATTCTGGATTTGCCCATCAACCACACCAGCACCCAGAACCGCTGGTTCAGGAATTTTCTGAACGCCCACGCCATGAACAACCCTGACAACATCTATTACGATTATTATTCCTGGCTTCCCGCCGGATCGAAAGCCCCCGCCGGGCGGCATTTCGCACAGAATGCCCAGGCAAAAATTCTGTACGAAGCCAATTTCTCCGATTCCATGCCCGAATTGAATTACGATAATGAAGCTGTGCGGAAAGCCATGCTGGACATGGCAAAGTACTATCTCGATTTAGGTATCGACGGCTTCCGCTTCGACGCCGCCAAATACATTTACATGGGCGATAATCCCAAGAGCACGCAGTTCTGGGATTGGTATGTGGGTGAACTCAAACAGATCAAGCCCGACGTGTACACCGTGGCCGAGGTATGGGACGGCGACGGCGTGATCGATCAGTATATTCCCTTCACCAACTGCTTTAACTTCCCCGCCAGCCAGGCCAGCGGCCTGATCGCCGAAACGGCCAAGGCGGGCAACGTAAACCGCTTCACCGCCTATGTGGCGCAGTACCTGAACAAAATCCACGCCCTGCGGCCCGACGCCGTGAACGTGTTCTTTATTGCCAATCACGATACGGATCGGTCGGCAGGCTATCTTTCCGTGGCCAGCGGCCAGGCTAAAATCGCCGCCAATCTGTATCTGCTCTCTCCCGGTTCGCCCTTCATCTACTACGGTGAGGAAATCGGTCTGCGTGGGTCCCGCGGCGGAGCCAATACCGACGCCAACCGGCGGCTTGCCATGCTTTGGGGCGACGGCGATACGGTGAAGGACCCGATCGGCACCACCTACGACGCTTCCAAGCAGACCCCCTATTCCGTAAAAGACCTGAAAAAAACCAGCGACAGCCTGTATACCTATTACAAGCGGCTCATCATGATCCGCAAAGCCAATCCCGAAATCGCCCGGGGAACATACGAAGCCCTTTCCTTCCCGGACACCAAAGCGGGGGGTTTTACCTCCGCCTGGGAAGGAAATACCGTAGCGGTGATCCACAATACCACGGGGCGCGCCGTTACCCTGGATCTGGCGGCGGCGGGCGCGCCTTATGAAACGCTTTCCGCCGTGATCGGCATTGGCGGCGCTTCCCTGAACGGCTCCATGCTCACCCTGGACGAACAAACCAGCGCCGTACTGCGATGACCGCAGGTAAAACAGCCCTGACCGGTTCAATCTCCGGCAGGGCTGTTTTTAAATACGCAAATCTACCAAACCCTGAATTCCGTAAAGCGATAAAGCCACCGCGCTTGCAGCTCGCAGCTTACGGCGGGTTTTTCTTTGTATTTTCCTTGACACACAAACGGGACGGAATACAATGAAAGCATCCGAAATGACGAGGTGATTTTCATGCGTATCCGTTCCGCCCGGCCCGAAGACGCGGAAGCGCTGCTGGCAATATACGCACCTTATGTGGAAAAAACGGCCATTACGTTTGAATACGAAGCGCCCTCACCGCAGGAATTTTCCCGACGGATCACAGAAACCATAAAGGGTTTCCCTTACCTTGTGCTGGAGGACGCGGGAGAAATCCAGGGCTACGCTTACGCGGGGCCCTTCAAAGGCCGGGCGGCCTACGACTGGGCGGTGGAAACCACCGTTTACGTCCGGCAGGGCGCCCACGGAAAGGGCTACGGCAAAGCCCTGTATATCGCTTTGGAGGACGAATTGAAACGGCGGCATTTTCTGAACGCCTACGCCTGCATCGCGTACAGCGAGCAGGAGGACGAAACGCTGACACATGACAGTCCTTTGTTTCACAAACATATGGGCTATATCCTCTGCGGTACGTTCCGCCAGTGCGGATATAAGTTTGGCCGCTGGTACGATATGATCTGGATGGAAAAGCACTTGGGCGGCCATCCGTCCGACCCGCTGCCCATCGAAAAAGCATAAACCAACCCAGCCCGCCATAGAATCAAGCGGGAGGTGGTGGTAATGTCCTGGCGGCGGGAAGACGCGGTGCGCGTGCAATGCTACCCCAGCGGCGGGAGCCTTGCTCTCCGCATTGCCGGGTATGTGCTGATCGGCGCAGGGGTCATTCTGATCCTGCTGTGCGTCCCCTGCTGGGCATGGCTGGCGCTGGTCGGCGCGGCGCTGATTTTGCTGGGCCTTATGCTGATTCGAAAGAAATAGGAGGCGGGAATGATGGCAATGCGGGTGATCTGTGTAAAAGCGCCCCGGGGACTGCGGGGATTGCTGAAAATCTTTGCAAAAGAAAAGAAACAATCAAAATAAGCAAAAGGACGCGGAATACATACAAGCCGCGTCCTTTTGCTTATTCCGTCATAGCATTCGCCAAGGCGGCGAAATCGGCCATGGAAAGGGTCTCCCCCCGTGTGCCGGACTGCCGGACTGAATGCCGCACCCTTCCAGCAATCCCCTTGCCTGATCCCGGGACAGGCGGAAGGAAGCAATCAGATTGTTTTCCATGGTCTTGCGCCGCATGGCAAAAGCGGAAGCCGCCACTTTGAAAAACAGCGCTTCGTCCCGAAGGTCTACCGGCGGTTTTTCGCGCCTTGGCATCACCACGAAGGCGCTGTCCACCTTGGGCGGCGGGGTAAACAGACAAGCGGGCACGTCCAGAGCGATCACAGGGTCGTAAAAATACTGCGCCTTGACTGCCAGCAGGCCGTAGCCTTCCTCGCCGGGCCTTGCCACCATGCGCTGGGCCGCTTCCTTCTGCACCATCAGATTGATGGATTGAATGGGCATAGCGGAGGACAGCAGCAAGTTCATCAAATCGGTGGTGAGATAATAGGGGATGTTCGCCACAATGTGAAAATCGCCCAGGGGCGCGGTCAGCTCCGGCAGGTTCAGCCGCAGCACGTCCCCGTGCACCAGCTCCACATTTTTACACTTTTCCAGCGCCACCCGCAGGATGGGCAGCAGCGTGCCGTCCACCTCAATCGCCGTGACCCTGCGGCACCGGCGGGCCAGCTCTTTGGTCATGCCCCCCGCGCCCGCGCCGATTTCCAGCACGGCGTCATTTTCCCCCACGCCCGCCAGATCCACCAATTGGGAAAACAGGGCGTCGTCCGTGATGAAATTCTGGCCCAAGCTGCGCTTGTGATGAAATTCCTGATCTTTTTTCTGTTTCATTGCATTTCCCCGATCTTCCGGGCTACCAGGGCGGGGTTCTCCGCATGGAAATAGGAGGTGCCCATGATCAGCCAGTTCGCCCCCGCGTCTTTCAGCAGCAGCGCATTCTCCAGCGTCACGCCGCCGTCCACGGCGATCACGCCCTGATATCCTTCCCGGCGAAGCAGGCTGATTTTTTCGATCTGCGACGGCATCAGCTTCTGTCCCCCAAAGCCAGGCTCCACGGTCATGATGAGCACGATATCCGTTTCGTCCAGCCAATGGAGCAGCGCCTTTACCGGGGTGGCGGGCTTGATGGACAGGCCCGCCAGCGCGCCCTTTTCATGGATTTTCCGCACCATGTTATCCGGATCGTTCAGCACCTCCCGATGTACGATGATGCTGTCAGCCCCGGCTTCCAGGAACGTGTCTAAATAATTGTCCGGGTTGTCCATCATCAGGTGAACGTCCAGTTTCAGCTTCGGAAACTGCTTGTGAATGGCCCGGCAGAAAGCGGGGCCAAAGGATAGGTTGGGCACGAAATGCGCGTCCATCACGTCAAAATGCAGCCGGTCAATGCCGTTTTTCGTCATCTGATCCACGTCCCGGCCCAGGTTCAGCAGGTCGGCGGCCAGCAGCGACGGCGTCAGTTTAATCATAGCGTTCCCTCCATGCCTGGCGGCAATCAGAAAGCAGGGTGTGGTATCTTTCTAAGCGTTGGGCGTCGATTTTCCCCTCTTGGGCCGCTTTCAGCACGGCACAGCCGGGCTCGGTGCCGTGATAGCAGGGAGAAAAGCGGCATTTTCCATCGTAAGGCGCAAACTCCGGGTAATAATCCCGCAGCAGTACGGGGTCAAATACTTCATCCATTTCCAGCAGGCTGAATCCAGGCGTATCGATCACGCGGATATCCCCGAAGGAAAACAGCTCCGCATGCCGGGTGGTGTTTTTGCCCCGCAGGATCTTCTGGCTGATATCGCCCGTTTCCTGATGAAGGCCGAACAGCGCGTTCAGCAGCGTGGATTTCCCCACTCCGGACTGACCGGAAAAGCAGCAGGTG
>CACWWM010000330.1 GCA_902764565.1 uncultured Eubacteriales bacterium | reverse complement strand
CTTTTGTCGACCATTTTTTCTCCATTTTATCTTGCTTTAGGCTTCATATGACATATACATTTTGTTTTTTAGTTATTATGCCAGCGGAAAGCACGGCGAAAGGGTGTCTTTAGAGTGTCCAACTTTACATCGTACATTATATCATACCTTGACCTGGGCGTCTTGCGACTTTTGGCGACATGCGGTGACGATTTTTTGATCAAGGATTCATATCCGTAGCAATCACAAGAGGCGTTGCTAGGATGAGCTCAGCTTTTCCCTGTTGCATTTTTCGCATCAATGTGCTGTTGGCCACATAAATCCAATCCGTTTCCGGCGGAAGGCTATCCACACCCTGCTGATTGATTGGCAGGATTTTTTCGAAGAAGAGAGAATTACCGAAAGGAACCCATGAAGCGGATGAACGGGATGATCTGTCACCGGTAATGGATATGAACCAGAATCCACAGCGGAGAGAATGAAATGAACATTTTACATTTGAAATACGTGATCAGCATTGCGGAAAACGGCTCCATCAACAAAGCGGCGGAGGAGCTGCACGTGGCCCAGCCCAATCTGAGTCGGGTGGTGCCGGGTGGTGAAGGAGCTCGAGGCCGATCTGGGCATTCCGTTCTTTCGCCGGTCCTCCAAGGGCATGATGCTCACGCCGGACGGCGAATTATTCGTCAATCAGGCCCGGAAGATCCTGGAGCAGATTAACGAGTTGGAAAGCATGTACAAAGAAAATAGGACCGGCAGGCAGCGCTTTTCCATTTCCGTGCCCCGGGCCAGCTATATTTCGGACGCCTTCGCCGCCTTCTCCAAAACGCTGGGGAAGGAAAAAATGGAAATCTTTTATCAGGAAACCAACGCGCTGCAGGCGGTGAAGAACATCCTGGAGGTTGGCTACAACCTGGGCATCATCCGTTATGCGGCGGGCTATGATAAATACTTCAAGCAGATGATGGCGGAAAAAGGGCTGAAGGGCGAGCTCGTGGCAGAATTCAAATATGTGCTGGTGATGCGGGAGGAATGCGCTTTGGCAGCGATGGAAACCATCCGTTTCTCAGATCTGCAGCAATACATTCAGATTGCCCACGCCGATCCGTACGTGCCTTCCCTGTCGCTTTCCGCCGTGCGGAACGAGGAACTGCCGCAAACACCGCGGCGCATCTTCGTGTTTGAGCGGGGCAGCCAATTAGATCTGCTGACGGAGAACCCGGAAACCTTTATGTGGGTGTCGCCGCTGCCGGAACGCCTTTTGCGGCAGCTGCGTCTGGTGCAGCGGGAATGCGCGGAGAACCAGCGGGTGTATCGGGATGTGCTGATCCATCGGCAGGATTATCAGCTGACCGAGCTGGATAAGCGCTTTATCACGGAGCTGACCCAGTCCAAACGCGCCTGCATCACAAGAAAAAAATAAAAAAATAATATGCTCATGAAGGCTTTGCTGTCAAATCTGGCGGCAAAGCCTCTTTTTATGCCATGAATCGAATGCTTGTTATCGATTGTGATATATCGATTATACGGTTTTGGTAATTCGCAAGGGCCGGACAATTCGATATAATGCGTATCGAAAGGAGGATGATCCTTTGCAGAGTACGCTTTCCAAGGCGACCCTGGGCCGATTGCCCATGTATTTGCAGTTTATCCGCAGAATGGACGCGGAGAAGGTTTCGGCCACGCAGATCGCCAAGGGACTGGGGCTGGGCGAGGTGCAGGTGCGCAAGGACCTGGCCAGCGTCTGTACGGCGGGGCTGCCCAAGGTGGGCTACCCGGTATCGATCCTGCGCCGGGATATGGAAAAGACGCTGGGGGTGGATGTGCCGGTGCCCGCGGTGATCGTGGGCGCGGGCAAGCTGGGAACGGCCCTGATGGACTATGACGGGTTTTCGGATTACGGCGTGGAAATCGCCGCCGCTTTTGACCGCAGTGCGTCAGTTCCTTCGCTTCATGACCATGTGCCTGTTTATCCCATGAATCAGCTTGCCGCATTTTGCGCCTTGCATCAGATACAGACGGGCATCCTGACGGTCCCGGCTTCAGCGGCGCAGACGGCGGCTGACGCCATGACGGCGGCGGGCCTGACGGCGATCCTCAATTTTGCGTCCTATCCCATCAAAGTACCGTCCGGCGTGACGGTGCATCCGGTCAATATCGCTTTATCCCTGGCTTATCTTCATCTGGCGGCCAGCGAGACAGGAAAACAGGAAGAGGAGGAACAGTATGGAACAAAAAGCATTTGACATGGTGGACAGCGTGGAAGCGCTGGAAGCGGCCATCGCGCGGGTGCGCGCAGCCCAGCGGGTCTTCGCTGCCTATACCCAGGAGCAGGTGGACAAAATCTTCCTGGCGGCGGCCACGGCGGCCAACCAGGCCCGCATCCCCCTGGCCAAGCTGGCCGTGGAGGAAACCGGCATGGGCGTGGTGGAGGACAAGGTGATCAAGAACCACTACGCCAGCGAATACATTTACAACGCCTATCGGGATACCAAGACCTGCGGCGTCATCGAGGAAGACAAGGCTTACGGCATGAAGAAAATTGCCGAGCCCATCGGCGTGGTGGCGGCGGTGATCCCCACCACCAACCCCACCTCCACCGCCATTTTCAAGGCGCTGATCTGCCTGAAAACCCGCAACGGCATCATTTTCAGCCCCCATCCCCGGGCCAAGAAAGCCACCATCGCCGCGGCGAAGGTGGTGCTGGACGCGGCGGTGAAGGCCGGCGCGCCGGAGGGCATCATCAGCTGGATCGACGTGCCTTCCCTGGACATGACCAACACCCTGATGCGGGAAGCGGATATTATCCTGGCCACCGGCGGCCCCGGCATGGTGAAGGCTGCCTATTCCAGCGGCAAGCCAGCCCTGGGCGTGGGCGCGGGCAACGTGCCCGCCGTCATCGACGACAGCGCCAACCTGGTGCTGGCGGTCAATTCCATCATCCATTCCAAAACCTTTGACAACGGCATGATCTGCGCCTCCGAGCAGAGCGTGATCGTGCTGGACAGCATTTATGAAACCGTCAAGAACGAATTTGCCAATCGCGGCTGCTGGTTCCTGAAAGGCGCAGAGCTGGACAAGGTGCGCCACACCATCCTGATCAACGGCGCGCTGAACGCCAAAATCGTGGGCCAGAGCGCCTGCAAAATCGCTTCTTTGGCGGGCGTGACCGTGCCGGAAGGAACCAAGGTGCTGATCGGCGAAGTAGAATCCGTGGAGCTTACCGAGGAATTTGCCCATGAAAAGCTGAGCCCCGTGCTGGCGATGTACCGGGCCAAGGATCTGGAGGACGCTTTCGGCAAGGCCGACCGGCTGATCGCCGACGGCGGCTACGGCCACACTGCGTCCCTGTATGCCGACACCCAGAAGAAGCCCGGGGGGCTGGATGCCTTCGCGGCCCGGATGAAGACCTGCCGTATCGTGGTGAACACCCCCTCCTCCCAGGGCGGCATCGGCGATCTGTACAATTTCAAAATGGCCCCCTCCCTCACCCTGGGCTGCGGCAGCTGGGGCGGCAACTCCGTATCCGAAAATGTGGGCGTCAAGCACCTGCTGAACATCAAAACCGTGGCCGAAAGGAGAGAGAACATGCTGTGGTTCCGCGCGCCGGAAAAGGTGTATATCAAGAAGGGC